>JBBQOT010000203.1:0-5867 GCA_038331165.1 Acetobacterales bacterium | reverse complement strand
CATCGCCCTCTCCGGCACCAGGCGGGAGGCGCTGCTGGCCCTGGCCGCCGAACTCGGCGAGCGCGCCCATGCCTGCCCCGCCGACCTCAAGGACCCCGCCGCACCCGATGCCCTGGTGGCCGAGGTAGAGAAGATCGCGCCGCTCGACATCCTGGTGAACAACGCCGGCTTCACCCGCGACATGCTGGCGATCCGCATGAAGGACGAAGACTGGCAGGCGGTGCTGGATGTCGACCTCACCGCCCCGTTCCGCCTCGCCCGCGCCGCCCTGCGCGGCATGCTGCGCCGCCGGGCCGGGCGCATCGTGTCGATCTCCTCGATCGTCGGCGCCACCGGGAACCCAGGCCAGGCCAACTATGCCGCCGCCAAGGCCGGCATGGTCGGAATGAGCAAGGCCCTGGCCCAGGAAGTCGCCAGCCGCGGCGTCACCTTCATCGTCGTCGCCCCCGGCTTCATCGCCACCCCGATGACCGATGCCCTGACCGACGCCCAGAAGACCAAGCTGACCGAGGGCATTCCGCTCGGCCGCATGGGGGCGCCGGCCGACATCGCCGCCGCCGTGGTCTACCTCGCCAGTGACGAGGCTGGCTGGGTCACCGGCGCCACCCAGCAAGTCAACGGCGGCCAGGCGATGATCTGATGCCCCCCACCACGCCGGCAGCCCGCCGGCGCTACCGTTCCCTCGGCAGCCCATTGCCCGGGTGTGTTGGCGACACCGGAGAAACCATGCTAAGCGCCGCTGATCCTTGTTCGGGGTTCATGCGCGGCGCCATCGGGTGATCCGCCGGCCGCACTCAGGCCGGGGGGAAGACCCATTGCAGACAGTACACCCATCACAGGCAACCTGCCGGCAGCACTGACCGGCCCTACCAGGAGTGGATACAGCGATGAGCGATATCGCGGAGCGTGTTAAGAAGATCGTGATCGAGCATCTCGGCGTCGAGGAAGCGAAGGTTACGCCCGAGGCGTCGTTCATCGACGACCTGGGTGCCGACAGCCTGGACACGGTCGAGCTGGTGATGGCCTTCGAGGAGGCGTTCAGCGTCGAGATTCCCGAAGACGCCGCCGAGAAGATCGGCACGGTGAAGGACGCCATCGACTACATCGAGAAGCAGAAGGCCGCCTGAACCCGCCACCTGGTTCCAGGGGCGGTTCGGGTGTCTTCGGCGACCTCTTGATCGACGCAAGGCAAGGATGACAACGATGCGGCGCGTGGTGGTGACGGGCATGGGCATTGCCTGCCCGCTGGGTCTGGGCGTGGAACATGTCTGGACCCGGCTGCTGGCCGGCGAATCGGGCATCACCTCGATCCAGGCCTTCGACGTCAGCGAGCTGCCGGCCAAGATCGCCGGCACCATCCCGCGCGGCAGCAAGGCCGAGGGCAAGCTCGACCTCGCTGAATGGATCCCGATCAAGGACCAGAAGAAGATGGACCCGTTCATCCACTTCGCCCTGGTCGCCGCCAGCGAGGCGGTGGAGGATTCGGGCTGGCAGCCGGCAGACGAGGACGAACGCTGCGCCACCGGGGTCATGATCGGCTCCGGCATCGGCGGGCTGGAGACGATCTTCGAAGCCTCGATGCAGGTGCACCAGGGCAAGATCAAGCGGCTGTCGCCGTTCTTCATTCCGTCGGCGTTGATCAACCTCGCCTCCGGCCACGTTTCCATTAAGTACGGTTTCAAGGGTCCGAATCACGCGGTGGTCACCGCCTGCGCCACCGGCGTGCACGCCATCGGCGACGCCGCCCGGCTGATCCAGTGGGGCGACGCCGATGTCATGGTCGCCGGCGGCGCCGAGGCGGCCGTCAACCAGCTCGGCATCGCCGGTTTCTGCGCCTCCCGCGCGCTGTCGACCGGCTTCAACGACACCCCCGCGAAGGCCTCACGCCCGTGGGACCGCGACCGCGACGGCTTCGTCATGGGCGAAGGTGCCGGCGTGGTGGTGCTGGAAGAGTACGAGCACGCCAAGAAGCGCGGCGCGAAAATCTATGCCGAGGTCTGCGGCTACGGCATGTCGGGCGACGCCCACCACATCACCGCCCCGGCCGAGGGTCACGACGGCGCCTTCCGTGCCATGAAGGCCGCCCTGCGCAACGGCGGTGTCACCGTCGACCAGATCAATTACGTGAACGCCCACGGCACCTCCACCCCGCTCGGCGACGAGCTGGAGCTGGAGGCGGTGGAGCGCTTCTTCGGCGACTCCGCCAAGGGCGTGGCCATGTCCTCCACCAAGTCGGCCACCGGTCACCTGCTGGGTGCCGCCGGCGCGATCGAGGCGATCTTCGCGATCCTGGCGGTGCGCGACGGCGTGGTGCCGCCCACCCTGAACCTGGATGAGCCGAGCCGCGAAAGCGTGATCGACCGCGTGGCACACGTGGCCCAGCAGCGCCGGATCGACATGGTGCTGTCCAACAGCTTCGGCTTCGGCGGCACCAACGCCAGCATCATCTTCAAGAAGGCCGCCTGATACCGCCCCGCTACCGACCAGACATCGATGGGCTGCGCGCTGTCGCGGTCGCCTCTGTTGTGCTGTTTCATACCGAACTGTTCCCATTCCGCTCCGGTTTTGTCGGTGTCGATATATTCTTCGTGATCTCCGGCTATCTGATCGGAGGGATTATTCTGGCCGGCCATCGGAGCGGCTGCTTCAGCATCGCCAGCTTCTACGCTCGCCGGGCGCGCCGGATTCTGCCGGCGTTGCTGCTCGTCCTCGCGGTGACGGTCTTGATCGGTGCCGCACTGCTCAGCGCCACCGAGTTCATTCAACTCGGAAAGACGTTGGCTGCCGTTGTAGGCGGAATTCCTAACATCGGGTTCTGGCTACGGGTGGAATACTTCTCGCCGCGGGCATGGTGGAATCCTCTCCTGATGACGTGGTCACTTGGAGTTGAAGAGCAATTCTATCTATGCTTTCCTTGGTTGATCTATCTTCTTGCCCGTCGCCCGAGACATATCGTCGTTGTTTTTTTGGCAATTCTAACCGCCAGCTCATTCGCGTTCTCGCTTTGGTGCAGTTGGCATGCTCCATCGGCGGCGTTTTATCTTTTGCCGGCACGCGCATGGGAGTTGGGCGCCGGCGCCCTGCTGGCGGCGCTGCGGCCGGACAGCGACCTCCCCACTGGGCGGCCTGCTGGTGTGGCGCGGGAGGCGCTGGGCTGGGGTGGTCTGGCGTTCGTCGGCTATGGCGTGGTTTCATTTACCGACCAGACTCCCTTTCCAGGCTGGGCAGCTTTGGTCCCGGTGCTCGGGAGCGCCGCGTTGATTTCGTCCGAAGGCAGCGTGGTCAACCGCCGCCTGTTGGCCGCGCGCCCGATGGTCTTTGTCGGCCTTGTCTCCTACTCCTGGTATCTCTGGCACTGGCCGTTGATGGCGTACGTGCGCGTCAGTTCGGCGCTGGCTCCGCCGGCCTGGTCTCTGGTCGCTGCCGGCGGCTTCGCGTTCGTTCTCGCGTGCCTGTCATGGCGGTTCGTCGAGCAACCGCTGCGAAAGCCCGTCCAGCAACCGGGTCCCATTCTGGTGCGCTACGCCAGCGCGATCGGCGGCGCAATGGCAGTCACGGCGCTTATCGTAGCCTTCCAGGGCTGGCCCCAGCGTCTACCCGCCGAAAGCGAGCAGATCGATCAGGCGGTGTTCCGTTTTTACCGCGCCCCTTGCCTGGCTTCCTGGGGACAAGAAGAACCTGACAGGTCGCCGGCTTGCGTGGCCGGCAAACCGACCGCACCCGTTATCGCCTTGATCGGCGACAGCCACGCCGCCCATCTCGAACCGGGGATGCGCGACCTCGCCGAAAAGAGCGGCTGGGGCACCCAGGTGCTGACGAAAGTTTCCTGCCGCCCTCTCTTGGGCGTGGTGGTCTCGCGACGCGATAATCCGGGGTTCGCGGCGGAATGCGCAACGTTCATGCGGTCGGCTTTCGAATCTGTGGTGGAGGACCCGATGGTCAAAATCGTGGTGCTCGCGGGGCTTTGGTCTGGCCCCCTGCGCGATCCCAACAACGAGCGCTACGCAAGCACCGGCGCAGCAACGGGGCGCGGGCTGGATCTGTTGCACACGGGGCTCTCCAACGCCATTGCCACACTCACCGGGCGTGGCAAGCACGTCGTTCTGATCGGTGACACACCCCTGTGGCGGTTCGACCCGGCCAAGGTGGCGCTGAGCAGTGTCATTCCTTTAAGGCGGGCGCTGGCGGAATTCGTCCGCGGAGAATCAGACACGTCGGGGACGGGCCTGGACGGAATTTTTATGCCTGTTGCGGGGGTGGACCGGGTTCTGCAGGCGGTTTCCACCGGCGAAGGCGCTCGCTACCTGGAGCTGCTCCCGCGCTTCTGCGGACCGCAACGCTGTTGGTTCAAGGAGGGGGCCACGCTCTTGTTCATCGATCACAGCCATTTGTCAGCGACTGGATCGAAACGGGCACTGGAGAACTCGGGGATCCTCGCTTTGCCGCTCACCGACAGCCCGTTGCGTCAGTGACGGAATATGCACCGCAGTTCAGCAAGTCTGCGCTCTAGCCTATTGCACCCGAGGCGCATCGTCGGAGCTGTCTGCCTGACGTTGCTGCTGTTCGCCTGCGCCTGTGGAGCCGGTGCGTGGCTGGGCTGGGTGGCATTCTACACCGCCGGGCCACTGGCCGAAGCCCGCGCCATCGTCATCCCGCGCGGCGGCCCGATGCGGCTGGGCGAGGTGCTGGCCGCAGCCGGCGCTATCCCCCATCCCGCCGCCCTGCGGCTGGCCGCCTGGGCGACCGCGTCCGAGGGCCCGCTGCGCGCGGGCGAGTTCCTGTTTCCCGCCGGCGCCAGCCTGCGTGACGTGCTGACCATCCTGCGCAGCGCGCGGCCCGTGCAACACCGCCTGACCATCCCCG
This sequence comes from Acetobacterales bacterium, assembly GCA_038331165.1. Lineage (GTDB taxonomy): Bacteria > Pseudomonadota > Alphaproteobacteria > Acetobacterales > Acetobacteraceae > CAMDGX01. The sequence continues at coordinate 1,004 of JBBQOT010000203.1, read as the reverse complement.
AGGGGTTGACCGCGGCCGCCATCGCCGTGCTGGTCGAGCGCGCCGAGACGCTGGCCGGCGGGGCGGTGGTGCCGGCCGAGGGGATGGTGCTGCCCGATACCTACCTGCACGAGCGCGGCATGACGCGCGCCGCGGTGCTGGAACGGGCGGCGCACGCCATGGAGCGCTCCCTGGCCGAGACCTGGGCCGGCCGGGCCGATGGCCTGCCGCTCGCCTCACCGCAGGACATGCTGACCCTGGCCAGCATCGTCGAGCGCGAAACCGGTAAGCCCGACGAACGCCCGCGCGTCGCCCGGGTTTTCCTCAACCGCCTGAAGCGCGGCATGCGGCTGCAATCCGATCCGACGGTCGTCTATGCCGCCAGCTTCGGTGCCGGGGTGCTCGACCGGCCGATCAGCCGCGCCGACCTCGATGCCGCCACCCCATACAACACCTATCGCATCGCCGGCCTGCCGCCGGGCCCGATCGCCAGCCCGGGCGCGGCGTCGCTGGCCGCCGTGGCGCACCCGGCCGGCGGCGAGGACCTGTATTTCGTCGCCGACGGCACCGGTGGCCATGCCTTCGCCCGCACGCTCGACGAGCACAACCGCAACGTTGCCCGCTGGCGCGCGCTGGGGCGATAGCAGGAAGGAAATCCAGGGGCTCGGCCGTCGCGCGAAAGCGCGCGCGAGTCCTGCTGGGGTTTTGGGCGAAGCCCCATGCTTGCCTGATCATGAGTCAGTGTTATCGGTGGTTGGTATTATTGAAATAAAATGGGTTTCCAAAGGCCCGCGGCCTTTGGCGGGTCCAGGGCAGAGCCCTGGCCTTGCCTTGCTTCTATGGGTCATTGTTAATATAGGTTGGTATCAATCATTAGGATGATTGGTATCGCAATGCAGTGCGCCCGCGCCTCAAACGCCACGGCGCCAGGCGAAGGTCAGCTCGTGCTTGTTGTGGAACAGGTGCATCAGCCGCCCGCCGGGAATGGCGGCAAAGGCGGCGGCCGCCTCGTGGTCGGTCTCACC
>JBBQOT010000202.1:0-5871 GCA_038331165.1 Acetobacterales bacterium | reverse complement strand
GGTGGGGGTCATCGTCTGGTATCCTCAGGGGAAGTTAGAATCTTCTTTTTCTGAAGAAAAAGAAGCAAAAAGACTTTTATCCGTTTGCGTTTTGTTCAGTTTGTTGAGAGCGGGGCTAATGGACAAAAGTTTTTTGGTTCTTTTTTCAAAAAAGAACATATTTTTTATTTCTGTATTGGCAAAATCACACATCTCGGCCGAGCGGCGTCGACGAATACGGTGTTGCGGGTGGTGATGTGGGCGTCGTTGCGCATGCCCGCCCCCTCCTGCCGGCGCAAGAGGGGGGCTTGGATCAGGCCAGGTATTTCTTGAAGTGCGCGATTGTGCGGTCCCAGGAGAGCTTTTCCGAGGGGGCGTGGTCGCGCGGGGTGGAGTTGTTGTGGAAGCCGTGCTGGGTGCCTGGGTAGGTGAAGGCCTCGTAGGTTTTGCCGGCGGCTTTCAGTGCGGCTTCGTAGCCTGGCCATTGGGCGTTGATGCCGGCGTCGTTTTCGGCGAAGTGGATCAGCAGGGCGGCGCGGATGTTCGGCACCGTGTCGGTGGCTGCGGCGGCGCCGTAATAGGGCACGGCGGCCTGCACATCGGCGCCCAGGCTGGCGGCGAGCGCGTTGGTGCTGGAGCCGCCCCAGCAGAAGCCGGTGATGCCGAGCTTGCCGTTCGACAGGGCGTGCGCCTTGAGGAACCTGGCGCCGTTGGACATGTCGACGCGCAGCTTGGCCTGGTCGAGTCCGGATTGCAGGGTGCGGCCGTCATCGTCGTTGCCGGGATAGCCGCCGGCGGGGAACAGGCCGTCGGGGGCGAGGGCGAGGAAGCCGTCGGCGGCGAGGCGGCGGGCGACGTCTTCGATGTAGGGGTTGAGGCCGCGGTTCTCGTGGATCACCAGCACCGCGGGGAAAGGCCCCTGCCCCGCGGGCTGCACCAGGTAGCCGCGCATTTGGCCGGAATTGCCGCCGGGCGAGGGGTAGGTGACGTAGGTTGCCTTGATGCGCGGGTCGGTGAAGGAGATCGTCTGGGCGTCGGCGTAGCGGGGGAACAATGCCTGGGCCATCAGCAGCCCGCCGACGCAGACCATTGCGGCTTGGGCGAGGAAGCTGCGGCGGTCGATGCCGCCATGGCAGTATTCGTCGTAGAGGTCGAAGACTCGCTGGTCGATTGCAAGCTGGGTCAGCGGCGGTTCGGCGGCGAACTGGTCGGTCATTTTGCGTTCCCTTCGGCGTTGGCAACAGCCTAGCGTGGGTGGGATGTGGCGCGAAGGGGTTTGGCGCTGGGCGGATTGGCACTTTGGTGGGCGCCTGCCACGGTCGGTATGGAGCGGGAGGGTTCAATGGGCGATCACTGGCTGGGGTTGGCGGGCAAGGTCTGCGTGGTAACGGGCGGGGCCGGCGGGCTGGGGCGCGCGATTGGGGAGGCGCGGGCGACCCAGGGGGCGCTGGTGGCGCGGCTCGATGTTGATGGTGTGGCGGCCGTGGCGGCCGCGGATGCGTTTGGCGGGGCGGGGTTCGCCTGCGATGTGTCGGACCAGGGGTCGGTGCAGGCGGCGCACGACGCGGTGATGGCGCGGCTGGGCGCGGCCGATGTGCTGGTCAACAATGCCGGTATCCTGCGGCCGGGGCCGCTGGCGACGCTGAGCCTGGCTGAGTGGAATGGCATGCTGGCGGTGAACCTGACCGGCTATCTGTTGTGCGCGCAGGCCTTTGGGGCCGCGATGCGGGCGCGGCGGGCGGGCAGCATCGTCAACATCGCCTCCATCGCCGCGTCGTTCCCGCAGGGGCAATCGGGTGCCTATAGCCCCGGCAAGGCCGGGGTCGCGATGCTGTCGCGGCAGATCGCGCTGGAATGGGGGCCGATGGGGGTGCGCAGCAATTGTGTCAGCCCCGGCATGGTGCGCACGCCGATGTCGGAAGCCTTCTACACGGCGCAAGGGGTGGCGGCGGCGCGGGCCAATCTGGTGCCGGCGCGGCGCTATGGCGTGCCGACGGACATCGCCGATGCGGTGCTGTTCCTGGCCTCGCCGCGCGCCGGCTATGTCACCGGGCAGGACCTAGTGGTGGATGGCGGGCTGGCGCAGATCACGATGGCGCAGGTTCCGCGGCCGGGGTTCGAATGACGGCGGTGGGTGGAGGAGGCGGTAGGTCGATGGCGGCGGCAGGCATTCGGCATGGCCGGCAATGCAGCGGTTGCTGAGGGGGTGACCGCTGCCCTGCCCGCGTCGTCCATGCCGTGGCGGCTGCTGGCCTGGGGCGCGCTGGGCGTGGCGCTGCATATCGGGCTGGCGCGGTTCGGCTATGGCGTGGTGCTGCCGGCGCTGCGGGTGGAGTTGGGGCTGGGATACACCGCGGGCGGGGTGCTGAACGCGGTGCATCTGGGCGCCTATCTGGCGGGCACGTTGAGCGGGCCGGCGATGGCGCGGCATCTGGGCATGGCGGGGCTGGCGCGGCTGGGTCACTGGATTGTCGTGGCCGGTGCGCTCGCCTGCGCGCTGGCGCCGGGGGATCCTGTGATGGGCCCATGGGTGCTCGGGGCGGGGCGGCTGGCGACCGGGCTGGGGGCCGGCTGGGCGGTGATCGCCATCCTGGTCACCGTGCTGGGCGCCATCGCCGAGGCGGCGCGGGGCCAGGCGAGCGTGCTGATCTGGACCGGCCTGGCCGTCGCGGTGCTTGGCTGCGGGCTGGCGACACCTTGGCTGCTGCTGCCGGGGCTGTGGCGCGGCGCCTTCGCGGCGGCGGCGGCGGTGGCGCTGGTGCTGGCGCTGGGGTTTCCGGTGGCGCGCGCGGGACCGGCGGTGGCGGCGGGCGAGCCCGGATTCACCCTGGCGGCGGTGGCAACGCGGCGCTGGGCCTGGCTGGTCGCCACGTATTTCTGTTTCGGGCTGGGCTACATCGCCTATGCGACCTTTGCCGGCGCGCGGCTGGCGGCGACGGGTGCCGCGGTTGCGGTGGTGATGCTGACCTGGACCACCGTGGGCATCGCGACCCTGGCCGGCAGCCTGTTGACGCTGGCGGTGCTGGCGCGGCCCCGGCTGCGACCCCTGGCGCTGCCCGGCGCGATGGCGCTGGCCGCCGTGGGGGCGGCGGTGGCCGCATTGCCGAGTGCCGCCGCGGCGCTGTCGGGGGCGACGTTGGTGGGGCTGGGGCTGGCGGCAACGCCGGCGCTGATCACCGCCGCGGCCCGCACGCGCAGCAGCGCCGGCGACTACGCGATGGCCTTCAGCATCGCCACCGCCGCACTCGGGCTGGGACAATTGCTGGGGCCGGTGCTGGCTGGGGCGCTGGCCGATGCGTTCGGCACCATCGCCGCACCGCTCTTCGCGGCGGTGGCCTATGCGGCCGGGGCGGTGGTCGCGATGGTCGACCTGCGCACCGAGCGGCCGGGCCGGCGGCGGTGACACGGTTTCGGGTTACGCGGCCGCCGGCAAGCCCGCTATGATCGCAGGATGGTGACCCTTCGCACCCTGTTCCTGTTGGCCGGCATGGCCGCCGCATCGTTGCTGGCCGCCCCGGCGCGCGCCGAGACCGAGGAGCCGGAGGCCGCCTATCGCCGCGGCCTTGCCGCCGCCCAGGCGCGCAACACCGCCGAGGCGGTTGCCGCCTTCGCCGCCGGGGCCGCCCGGGACCACCCTGCCGCGATCAATGCCATGGGCATGATGCTGATGGGCGACCAGGGCGCGCCTGCTGATCTCGCGGCGGCGCGGGGCTGGTTCGAGCGGTCGGCGGCGCTGGGCTATGCGCCGGCCGCCTTCAACCTGGGCAATCTTCACGCCCAGGGGCGCGGCGTGCCGCGCGACGACGCCGAGGCGATGCGGTGGCTGCTGCGCGCCGCCGAGGGCGGCCATGTCCCGGCGGCGTTCACCATCGGCGCCATGCACCAGCGTGGCATGGGCGTGCCGGCCGACGAGGTGGAGGCGCAGAACTGGTTCCGCCGTGCCGCCGATGCCGGTTTTCCGCCGGCCGAGGATGCGGTGGGCCTGGCGCTGGAGCATGGCGGCGACCTGGCCGGCGCCGAGGCCTGGTATCGCCGCGCGGCGGGGCAGAACTTCGCGGTGGCGCAGGTGCGGCTGGGCGACCTGTTGAGCCGCGCGCCGGTGACGGCGGAGCGGGATGCCGAGGCGTTGGCACTGTACCGGCGCGCCGCCGGCCAGGGCTTCGCGGTGGGCGAAGTGCGCCTGGGCGCCTTCCTGGAGGCCGGGCGCGGCGGGCAGCGCGACCAGCAGGCGGCGGCCGAGGCCTATCGCGCGGCTGCGCAGAAGGGCGATCTGACGGCCCAGGCGGAATACGGCCGCGTGCTGGCGCTTGGCCAGGGTGTGGCGCAGGACGGGGCCGAAGCGGCGGTCTGGCTGCGCCGCGCCGCCGACCGCGGCCATGCCGGCGGGCGCTTCCAACTGGCCCGGCTGCTCGCGGCCGGACGCGGGGTGGCGAAGGACGATGTGGCGGCCACCGCATTGTTCCGCCTTGCCGCCGAACAGGGGCTCGCCACCGCGCAGTTCGAACTGGCGCAGCGGCTGGAGGCCGGGTTGGGGGAACAGCGCGACTCGGCACAGGCAATCCTGTGGTACGAGCGCGCCGCCGCGCAGGGGATGGCGGTGGCGCAGAACAACCTGGGCTTCCTGTTGGCTTTCGGGCGCGACGCTCCGCGCGATCTGCGCCGCGCCGAAACGCTGTTCAGCACGGCTGCCGACCAGGGCAACCTGGCGGCGGCCAGCAACCTGGGCTCGCTGTACGAAGGTGGCGGGCTGGGGGCGCCCGACCTGGTGCGCGCGCTGTACTGGTTTCAGCGTGCTGCCGAGGGCGGGCATGCCAATGGGCAATTCGCCCTGGGCCGGTTCTATGCCAGCGGATTGGGCGGCGCGCGCGACGAGCTGGCCGCGGCGTTGTGGTACGGCAGGGCAGCGGGGCAGAACCACGCCACGGCGCGAGTGGCGTTGGGCTTCCTGTATCTTGAGGGGCGCGGAGTGCCGCGCGACAATGCCGAGGCCTTCGCCCTGTTCAGCGCCGCGGCGGCGCAGGACGATCCGACGGCGATGAACGCGCTGGGCCTGATGTTCGAAGGCGGGCGCGGCATGGCGCCGCAGCCGCAACAGGCGCTGGCCTGGTTCCGTCGCGCGGCGGAGAAGGGTTTGCCGGCCGGGCAGTTCAACCTGGGCGGCCTGTACGATCGCGGCGACGGGGTGGCGCAGAACCCGGCAAGCGCGCTGGAATGGTATCACCGGGCCGCCGTCCAGGGCTTTGCCCCGGCCGAGAACCGCATCGGATTGATGTATGCCAACGGCATCGGCGTGCCGCCCGACGATATCCAGGCGCTCGACTGGGTGCGGCGCGCGGCGGACCGCGGCTTCGCCGATGCGCAGGCCAACCTGGGCTGGATGATCGGCGCCGGCCGCGGCACCCGCGCCAGCGAGGCGCAGGCGGTGGAGTGGTATCGCCGTGCCGCCGCCCAGGGCCATGCCGCGGCCCAATTGGCGCTCGGCATTGCCCATGCCGAGGGGCGCGGCGTGTGGAAGGACCCGGCCGAGGCAATGCGCTGGTTCCAGCTCGCCGCCGATCGCCAGAATGCCGAGGCGATACGGCGCATCGGCGCGCTGCACGAAAACGGCGAAGGCGTGGCCGCGAGCGATGCCGCAGCGTTGCCCTTGTACCGAAGGGCGGCCGCGCGCGGCGATGCGCAGGCAATGTATAAGCTGGGCGTGTTCCATGAGACCGGCCGGACAGTGACCTCGGATCCGGCCCAGGCGGCGGAATGGTATCTGCGCGCCGCCGACCGCCAGCACCCGGCCGCACAGTTCGCACTGGGGCGGCTGTACGAGGCCGGCAGCGGGGTCGCGCCGGATGTGACGCTGGCGCTGGCGCTGTACCTGCGTGCGTCCGAGCGCGACGAGCC
>JBBQOT010000201.1:0-5873 GCA_038331165.1 Acetobacterales bacterium | reverse complement strand
GGCACAGGAGCTTGCCGGGCATCCAGATCACGTACTCATCCGGCGGAGTGGAAGACACGACACGATCCAATTCACCCTGACTGATGTCGTACAAACTTGAATCCGGCTTAGGCATGGACAGGTCTCCCAAGGTGGGCGTACGACGATGCCTTGACTAAGGTTACAGCGTTGCTACATGCGCGCACGCTCCCCTTCAGCGTCCGCGCATTGCCGCCTGCACCACCGTATCCAGCGCCGAGAGGAATTTCGAGCGGTCGGCCTTCGACAGTGGGGCGGGGCCGCCGGTGGCCACGCCCATTTCGCGTAGATGGCGGCCGATCTCGCGGCCGGCCAGCGCGCTGCCGATGTTGTCGCGGGTCCAGAGGTGGCCGGTGCTGGACAGGGCGCGGGCGCCGCGTTCGAGGCAGCGTGCGGCCAGCGGGATGTCGGATGTGACGCAGATATCGGTGGGCGTGACGCGCTCGGCGATCCAGTCGTCGGCGATATCGGCCCCTGCTGGCACCACCACCATGCGCACGTTGGGCAGCCCCGGCGGGCGGATTGGGCGCGAGCCGTTGGAGACCACGTGCACCACCAGGCCCAGGCGGGTGGCAACGCGATAGACTTCCTCGCGCACTGGGCAGGCGTCGCCGTCGATATAGATCTCGGTCATGGGCGGAGTATCACCGCGCTGCCACGCGGCACCAAATATGCTGCGCTGCGACACGAAACACCTGTCCGCCGATTGCACTTCATGCTTGCATCAGCGGAGTCATTGTCGCGAAGGAACCAGCCATGCGTAGACCCCTAGCCGTCGCCTTGGCGCTCGCCTGTGCCGTGGTTCCGGCGTCCGCCGCCCAGCTGCGCATAGGGCTGGGTGGTGACCCTGATCTTCTAGACCCCGCGACTGGCGGCTCCTATGTCGGGCGCATCGTGTTCGCCTCGCTGTGCGACAAGCTGATCGACCTGGACGCCAAGATGGGGCTGGTGCCGCAACTGGCGACGAAATGGGAGTGGTCGGCCGACAACATGGCGCTGACCATCGCCCTGCGCGACGGCGTCAGCTTCCACGACGGCGAAAAGCTGGACGCCGAAGCGGTGCGGGTGAACCTGGAACGCTACCGCAGCGCGCCGGAAAGCCAGCGCCGCGCCGAGGTACGGCCGATTGCCGCGATCGAGGTGCTCGACCGCCTGACCCTGCGCCTGCGCCTGTCTGCCCCCAACGCGCCGCTGGTGGCGGTGCTGGCCGACCGCGCCGGCATGATCGCCTCGCCCAAGGCGCTGGCCCGGCTGGGCAAGGAATTCGGCACCGAGCCGGTCTGCGCCGGACCTTTCAAGTTCACCCAGCGCGTGGCGCAGGACCGCATCGTGCTCGATCGGTTCCCCGGCTATTGGGACGCCGCGAAGATCCATGTCGACCGCATCACCTTCCGCCCGATACCCGACACCACCGTCAAGCTGGTCAACCTGCGCTCGGGCCAGCTTGACCTGATCGAGGGCGTGGCGCCGTCCGATGCCGCCTCGGTGAAGTCCGACGCCCGGCTGCGCCTGCTGTCCTCCCCTGCGGTGGCCTATCAGGTGATGCTGTTCAACCTGGGCAACGGCCGCATGGCCGAAGGCCCGTTCGGCCGCGATCCCCGCGTGCGCGAAGCCTTCGAGAAATCCATCGACCGCACCGTGATGAACCAGGTGGTGCTCGACGGCCTGATGGTCCCGTCGAACCAGACCGAGGCCCCTGGCACGCCCTACTGGAACCCCGCCATCCCGGTGCCGGCGCGCGACCTGGCCGGCGCGCGCGCCCTGCTGAAGGCGGCCGGCGCCGAGCGGGTGCCGGTCACGCTGCTGGTCGGCAACGCGCCGATCCCGCTGCAGAACGCCGAGCTGATCCAGTCGATGGCCGGCGAGGCGGGCTTCGAGGTGAAAATCATCGCCATGGAGGCCAATGCCGCCGTCGCGGCGGCCCGGGCCGGCGAATACAACGCCTATATCGGCATCTGGAGCGGCCGCGCCGACCCCGACGGCAACGTTGCGGTCTGGCTGCAATCCGACGGGTTTCTCAACTGGGGCAAATACCTCAACCCCGAGTTCGACGCCCTGCTGGCCCGCGCGCGAGCGGTGACCGACATGGCGGCGCGCCAGCCGCTGTACCGCGAGGTCGCCGCCACCTACACCCGCGACCGGCCGTTCATGGTGATGTATCATCACAATTGGCTGTTCGCGCACGGCGCGAAACTGTCCGGCTTCGCCCCGGTACCGGACGGCCTGGTGCGGCCACAGGGCATCCGGGTGGCGGAGTAGCGCTGCGATGAGCATTCCCAACACTGGCTATGACGGCGCACGCCTGCTGGCCGACCTGTACCGGCTACGCGAATTCGGTGCCTTCAAGACTGGCGTGCACCGCCCGACCTATTCGCCGGTCGATATGCAAAGTCGCCATTGGCTGTGCGAGCGTATGCGCGAGGCGGGGCTGGAACCCGAGATCGACGGCATCGGCAACGTGATCGGCCGCAGCCCCGGCGACGGGCCGAAGCTGCTGCTGGGCAGCCACAGCGAAACCCAGAACGAGGCTGGCTGGCTCGACGGCGCGCTTGGCGTGATGTACGCGCTGGAGACGGCACGAGCGCTCGGCCGTGGCATCGACGTGGTAAGCTGGGCCGACGAGGAGGGCCATTACGGCAGCTTCCTCGGCAGCCGCTCGTATATCGGCGAACTGACCGAGGCCGAGATCGACGCCGGTCGCAACCGCTACCACGACAAGACCCTGCGCGACGCGCTGGCCGAGGCGGGGCTGGCAGACAAGCCCCGCATCGCGTTCGAACCCGGACGCTACGCCGGGTATCTCGAAGCCCATATTGAACAGGGTGACGACTTGGAGGCGCGCGGCATCAAGATCGGCGTGGTCACCAGCATCGTCGGCATCTGGCAATACCGCGTCCGCTTCGAGGGCGTGCAGAACCACGCCGGCACCACCCGCATGGCGATCCGTCGCGACGCGGGCCTTGCGGCGGCCAAGCTGGCCGTTGCCATCGATACGAGCTTCCCAAAGGTATGCGCGCCGCGCAGCGTGTGGACCGTCGGGCGCATCGCGTTGGAACCCGGTGCCGCCAGCATCATCCCCGGCGGCGCCGAGATGCTGATCCAGTGCCGCGACGCTGACCCCGAGGTGCTGGAACGTCTGCAATCGACCCTGGAGTCGCTGGTGGCCGATGCCGACAAGGGGCCGTGCCGCGCGGTGCTTACCAATTTGTCGCGCTCGGTGCCCAAGGTGATGGATGCGCGCTTCCAGGCGGCGCTGGCTGCGGCGGCGGAGGCGCACGCCCCCGGCCTGCATCAGCACATGCCCAGCGGCGCCGGCCACGACGCGCAGATGCTGGCCAAGGTGATGCCCGCGGCGATGCTGTTCGTGCCCTCGATCGGGGGGATCAGCCACCACTGGAGCGAAAACACCGCCGATGACGATATCGTGTTGGGGGGCAGAGTGATGGTAGAGGCTGCGCGAACCCTGTTGGCGGAGTAGAGTTTAGCAACCAAAGACAGAGTCGGAACGAGCCATGCCGGAATATCTGCACGAGGATTACGTCACTGTCGCCAACGACCTTGTGTTCCCCAGCGTGCAGTCGTGTTGCGCACTGGTGGTGACGACGACTCAGAACAACCGCTTGGGCGGGCTACATTTCACGGTCGGCACGACCAAAGCCGAGATGGACCGCGCACTGCTGCACATTCGGACCGAGCTCGGCGGTGCGGCCGACGGCGTCTATCTGATCGGCAACGTCGATGGGCGGCGCGGCGTCACCGAGGAAGGCATGGCTTATCCGGGGCCGCTGCGTGATACCATTCGGTCGGGCCTGACCTATGGGTTCGGCATCAAGTTCCACGACATCGGCATCAACAACCCCGGTGTGGCGGTCAATGCCCGGCGCGACGGTGCGACCAATGTGCTGCGCCTCAGCGTGGCGGCTCATGGGGGATGGGCGCTGGGGCCGATGGTGGTGCCGGCGCCGGGGATGTACCGGGTGAAACAAACCATAGCGGCGGCGATGGACGGCAATGCCGGCACCAAGCTGCGCATGACCGCACCGCCGCCCACGGGGGTGGACAGTTGTGCCATGGCCGGTGCGGCTGCGCTCTCACCCTTCCTCCTGCCAACCTTCTGAGCACCCGGTCTCAGCCGATTGCGGCGCGGATCGCCAGTGCCTGGGTCGGGATATCGGTGGTGAACACCTCCACCCCAAGCTCCAGTACGCGCCGCACCGCGTCCGCGTCGTTCACCGCCCAGGCGCCGACGCCCAGCCCGGCGCTGCGCAGATACGCTTGTACGCGCCCATCCAAGCTGCTGGCGCGGAGGCCGACATGGCCGATCGCATGGGCCTCGGCCACCGCGACCACTCCTTCCAGCCCGATGTCGTCCATCACCCCCGGCGCGACCAGCCAGATGCGCCCCAGCAGCCCCGACGCCTGGACCGCCTCGGCGACGATCGGCGCCAGGAAGCTGGTGACCACCGTGCGCCCTCGCATGCCGGCCGCATCGAGCAACCGCAGCGCCAGGGAGAGCAGCCCGGGATAGGGCTGATGGCCGAGGTCCGACTTCACCTCCATGCGCAGCGCGATGCCGGTTGGCCGGAAGACCTCGATCACCTCGGGCAGTGTCAAGATCCGGTCGGCAGCAGTGCCGGCGATGGTCAGCCGGCGCAGCTCGGCCAGCGTGCGTGCGGCAACCGGACCGGTGCCATCCGTGGTGCGGTCGAGCGTTGCGTCGTGGATCACCACGATGTGCCCGTCGGCAGTGGGATGGATGTCGAACTCCACCTGTTCCACGGCCAGTCCGGCGGTGTGGCGGAAGCTGGTGGGCGAGTTCTCCGGCGCTTCCAGCGAACCGCCGCGATGGGAGGCGATGAGGGTCATCGAACAATCCTCACGTCAACGTTGGGTCCAGACGGTCGCGCAGCCAATCGCCCAGAATGCTCACCGACAGTGTCGTCAGCACGATCACCACCGACGGCGCCAGCATGATCCATGGCGCCCGCGTGATATACTCCCGGCCATACCCCACCATGTTGCCCAGGCTGGTCATTGGTGGCTGCACCCCCAACCCCAGGAACGACAGCCCGCTTTCCAGCAGCACCACCTCGGGAAACGACAGCGTTGCCGCCACGATCAGGGTCGAGGCAATGTTGGGCAGCACATGGCCCAGATAGATGCGCATCGGCCGCGCCCCCAGTTGCCGTACCGCCGCCGCATAGCCCTGGGCGTTGGCCGCGATCGCCAGCCCGCGCGAAATGCGGGCATGGCGTTCCCAGCCGTATAGCCCCATCAGGCAGACAAACAGCACCAGCGAATTGCCGAAGAACGCCAGTACTGACAGCGCCAGGATCAGGAATGGCATCGACGCCTGGAAATCGATCAACATCAGCACACATTGTTCCACCCAGCCGCGGAAATGCATCATTGCCAGAATGGCAACTACCAGCATCGGCGCGGCGGCACCACGCAGAACCGCCCCGTATCCGCCCAACCACTGCTGCGCCGTTTTCATTGCGGTATTCATGCAGTTTCAGCCTTCACGGTCTTGCTCAAAGGATCCAATTCCGGTGGCACAAACGGTTGTACCAGCTCGGGGGGCATAGGGCCACTGCCTTTGAGGGCCGCTCTCAGGCGGTACACATAGGCCAGAACTTGGGCAACTGCGGTGTAGAGCGCAGCGGGGATGTTCTGATTCAGTTCTGCATTTGCATACAACGCGCGTGCCAGCATTGGCGATTGCAATACGGGGATGGCATTGGTTTTTGCTATGTCACGTATCCGCATGGCCAGGAGATCTGCGCCTTTGGAAATGACTTGAGGCGCAGCCATGGTCTTGTCGTCGTATTTGATCGCGACAGCAAAGTGGGTTG
>JBBQOT010000200.1:0-5906 GCA_038331165.1 Acetobacterales bacterium | reverse complement strand
CCTGCACCATAACCGTAAGAAAACTAATGGGTTTCCAAAGGCCGTCGGCCTTTGGCGGGTCCAGGGCAGAGCCATAGAGGTACTAAGATAAGGGAGGCTGGGCTCTGCCCAGACCCGCCCGGGGCCAAGCCCCTGGACCTTAAAGGTATGAAAATAAATGGGTTTCCAAAGGCCGTCGGCCTTTGGCGGGTCCAGGGCAGAGCCCTGGCCTTGCCTTACTTCGTCAGGCAATCACCAGGTCGCCTGTAATTGGCCGGGGACTCTTTTCGGTCGCGCGCCCCTACGCCAGATACACTGGCCCTCCCCGTGGCCCACCCTCGCTGGATGATCGCGCCCGGCCGTGCTACCGCCCCGGCATGTCCGCCCCGTCCATCGCCTGGCGCCTCTACGCCGCGTTGGCGACGCTCGCCGCCCCGGCGCTGCGCCGCCTGCTGCGCCGCCGCGCCGCACGGGGCAAGGAGATCGCCGGCCGGCTGGCGGAACGCGAGGGCATCGAGGCCACGCCGCGGCCGGACGGCACGTTGATCTGGCTGCACGCCGCCAGTATTGGCGAGGCGGTCTCGATCTTGCCGGTGTTGTCCGCCTTGCCGCCCGGCATCCAGGTGCTGCTGACCACCGGCACCGTCACCTCCGCCGCGTTGCTGGCGCGCCGGCTGCCGGAATTGGGCCTGGCTGGGCAGGTGCGCCACCGCTTCGTGCCGCTCGACGTGCCCGCCTGGGCCGGCCGTTTCCTCGACCACTGGCGCCCCGATGCCGCCGGGTTCGTCGAGAGCGAGATCTGGCCCAATATCCTGCGTGCCTGCCGCGACCGCGCCATTCCGGCCATGCTGGTCAACGCCCGCATCTCGCCACGCAGTTATTCCCGTTGGCGCCGGGTGCCGCGGCTGGCCCGCCAGATCTTCGGCGGCTTTGCCCTGGCGCAGGCGCAATCGCCCGCCGTGGCCGAACGGCTGCGTTCCCTCGGCGTGCACCGGGTGATCGACGAGGGGAACCTCAAATTCGCCGCCGCACCGCTGCCCTGCGATGCCGCGGAACTCGACCGGTTGCGGCAGCAGACCGAGGGCCGGCCGGTCTGGCTCGCCGCCAGCACCAACGCCGGCGAGGAATCCCTGTTGCTGCCGGTCCACGACGCGCTGGCCGCGCGCTTCCCCGGCCTGCTGACCATCATCGTGCCGCGCCATCCGGAGCGCGGCGCCGAGATCGCCGCCCTTGTCGCACCCCGGCCGGTCACGCGCCGCGCGCAAGGCGCGGACCCGCCCGCCGGGGCCGGCATCTGGATCGCCGACACGCTGGGGGAGTTGGGCTTGTTCTACCGCCTGGTCGGCCACGCCTTCGTCGGCCGGTCGTTGGTGCCGCTCGGGGGGCAGAACCCGATCGAGCCGGCCCGGCTGGGCTGTGCGGTGGCCGTCGGCCCGCACGTTTTCAATTTTTCCGAGGCGGTCGCGGTGCTGGAAAGCGCGGGCGGGCTGACCCGCGTGGCCGACCCGGGCGCGCTCGGCGACTGGGTTGCCGCCATGCTGTCCGACCCCGCCCGCGCCGCCGCCATGGGGCTGGCCGGCCAGGCCGCCGTGCGTGGCTTCGAGCACCTGCCCGCCCGCATCGCCGGGCTGCTGGTGGAACTGGCCCATGCGCGCACCTGAGTTCTGGCAGCACGACGGAGTGCTGCCCCGCCTGCTGGCGCCGTTCGCTGCGCTGTATGCCCTGGGCACCGCGCGGCGCCTCGCCCGGCTCGGCTGGCGGGCGCCGGTGCCGGTGCTGTGCGTCGGCAATCCCGGTGCCGGTGGCAGCGGCAAGACCACCGTGGCCCTCGACCTCGGTGCCCGGCTGATCGCCCGCGGGCGGCGCGTCGCGTTCCTGACGCGCGGCTACAAGGGCGCGTTGCGCGGCCCGGTGCGGGTTGACCCGGCGCATCACAGTGCTGCCGCGGTCGGCGACGAGGCGCTGCTGCTGGCGGCGGTGTCGGCGACGTACCTGGGTGCCGACCGCGCCGCCAGCGCGCGCCTGGCCATCGCCGATGGCGCGGAGGTGTTGATCCTGGACGACGGCCTGCAGAACCCGTCGCTGGAAAAAACCCTGTCGCTGCTGGTGATCGACGGCTTCGCCGGCTTCGGCAACGGCCGGGTCATCCCCGCTGGCCCGCTGCGCGAACCCGTCGCCGTTGCCGCCGCCCGCTGTGCCGCCGCTGTGCTGATTGGCGACGATGCCGCCGGCGCCCTGGCGCTCCTGCCGCCGGCGCTGCCGGTGCTGCGTGCCCGCCTGGTGTCGCAGCCGCCGCCCGCCGGCACCCTGGTCGCTTTCGCGGGGATCGGCCGGCCGGAGAAGTTCCGCGCGACGCTGGAGGAGGCGGGCGGCCAAGTTCAATACCTGCACGCCTTCCCCGACCACCATCGCTATACCGAGGCTGAGCTGTGCCCGATCCTCGATGCCGCCGGCGACGCCACGGTGGTGACCACGCCGAAGGATTTTATCCGCGTGCCCGACGCGCTGCGCGCCCGCATCACCCCGGTCGGCGTGCGCCTGGCATGGGGCGACGCGCCCGACCCACTGCTGGAGCGACTGTCAGATTAATCACTTCAAGAAACACTCTTATACCAACCACCGAAAACACTGACTCATGATCAGGCAAGCATGGGGCTTCGCCCCAAACCCCAGCAGGACTCGCGCGCGCTTCCGCGCGACGGCCAAGCCCCTGCATCTTAACCGTAAGAAAACTAATAGGTTTCCAAAGGCCGTCGGCCTTTGGCGGGTCCAGGGCAGAGCCCCATAGGCGCTAAGATAAGGGAGGCTGGGCTCTGCCCAGACCTGCCAGGTCCCGAGCGCGCCTTCGCGCGACGGGCCAAACCCCTGGACCTTAATTTACAAGAACAATTATACCAATCACTGTTTGGGATGACCCATGGCCAAGCAAGGCCAGGGCGTCGCCGTTGCGGCGCGAAGCCGCACCGCAGGGACCCACCAGGGGCCAAGCCCCTGAACCTTAAATATAAGAATATAAATGGGTTTCCAAAGGCCGTCGGCCTTTGGTGGGTCCAGGGCAAAGCCCTGGCCTTGGCTTTCTCTATCGGTCAATCATTAGAGGGGTTGGTATTAATAGTTACAATTGGTTGAGAGTTTGGGACCGCCAAGCGGTTCCTGGCTGCGTCAGCAGCCCTAGATTGATACACGGCTTCGACTTATGGCCGCTGGCACGGCCACTAAAGTTAATGGGATCAAAGGGTCTCTGACCCTTTGCGGGTCCCGTGGCGCGGCTGCGCGCCGCGACGGCAGAGCCCTCGCCTTCTTTATCTTCGTGCCTATGGGGCAAAGCCCTGGCGCCTACATCGCGCTCCGCGCCGCTGCCAACGCCTCGGCCACCGTTGCATCGAACTGCACGTGCGGCGACTGCACCCCGTGGCTTGTCAGCACCCTATGCACCCCCGGAATGGCGCCGGCGATATGCACCCTGGCCTGCCGCCGTGCCGCCTTGCGCACGAAGCTCTCGATCGTGCTGGCCGCAGTTGAATCCAACAACGGCACCGCGGAGAAGTCCAGCACAAACGCCTTCGGCCGTTCCGCCAAATGGTCGAGTGCCACCGCCACATTGGCCGCCGAGCCGAAGAAGAACGCGCCGGAAATCCGGTGCACCAAGATATCCGGGTCGGCCGCCATCGACGGGTCGTACGGCGTGCGGGCCTGGCCCGGCACGTCGTCGGCCTGGTCCTCGGCCACCAGCGGCAGGCCGGTCTGCACCTCCACCGCCTGGGCCATGCGGTGCAGGAACAGCAGCGTGCCCAGCCCGAACCCGACCAGGATGCCCTCGGTCAGGTCGCGGAAGATCACCAGCAGGAAGGTCGCCAACAGCACCAGGGCATCACCCCATGACGCGCGGATGAGGCTGGCGAACTCCCGCTTCTCGAACATGTTCCACGACACCAGCACCAACACGCCGGCCAACGCGGCGAGCGGGATGAACCCGGCCAGGGGGGCTGCCACCAGCATGAACAGCAACAGGAACACCGCATGCAGCATGCCGGCCACCGGGCCGCGGGCGCCGGCGCGCACGTTGGTTGCGGTGCGCGCGATGGTGCCGGTCACGCAGAACCCGCCAAACAGTGCGCTGGCCATGTTGCCGAAGCCCTGGGCCACCAGTTCGCAATTCGAGCGGTGCCGTCGCCCGCTCATGTTGTCGGCCACCACGGCGGATAGCAGGCTCTCGATGGCACCCAAAAGCGCGAATGACAGGGCGGCGGGCAGCACTGCCATCACCTTGGCCAGCGACAGGTCGGGCAGGGCGGGCATCAGCAGCCCGCTGGGAATGCCGCCGAAGCGCGATCCGATGGTGGCGATCGGCAGCCCGGCCGCCCAGGCCGCAACCGACGCCAGGACGACGGCGATCAGCATCCCCGGCCAATGCGGCCGAAACCGCCGCACCAGCAGGATCACCGCCATGGTGGCGAACGACACCGCCACGGCGGCCGGCGTGATGGTGGCCGCGGCCCCCCACAGTGCCACCAGCTTGGCGATCAGCTCCCCCGGCTCATGTGCCAGAGTCAGTCCCAGAAGCTCGTGGATCTGGCTGGCGAAAATGATCACGGCGATGCCGGCGGTGAAGCCCACGATGACCGGGAACGGAATGTATTTAATGAAGGTGCCCAGCCGCAGGAACCCCACCGCCAACAGGAAAATGCCCGACAGGAAAGTCGCCAGGATCAACCCGTCCACCCCGTGCGCGATGACGGTGGCCGCCACCAGAACGATGAATGCCCCAGCCGGCCCGCCCACCTGGAACCTGCTGCCGCCCAGCAGCGAGACGACGAAGCCACCGACGATGGCGGTGTACAGCCCCCGGTCCGGCGACACGCCCGAGGCGATGGCGATGGCCATCGACAACGGCAACGCCACGATCGCCACCGTCATCCCGGCGATCGCGTCCGCCCGCAAATGCTGCAGCCCGTAGCCCTCGCGCAGTACGGTGATGAGCTTGGGGGTGAAAAGTTCGACGAAACTCGGGGCCGCTCGCTGCGCCATCGCATTGCCTCCTGCCGCCCGCGCGCGGGTTGGCTGAACGCAGCATGCACCCTGGCCGCGCCGGCGCAACAGGGTGCGGGGCGCGCCATCCCGGCAATGATTGACTTCCCCTCGCCACCGCAGGAGCATGACGGCAATCCGGCAGCAAGCCGGCGCGGCAATCACACCGGGATCAGGAGGCGGCCATGCAGGACATCATGCGGCGACGTGCGTTCGCGGCTTTGGCAACGGCGATGGCAACCGGGCTGTGGGCGATGCCCGCCGCCGCACAGTCGCGCTTCAAGGAATCGCCAGCACTTGCCGAACAGGTGCGCGCCGGCCGGCTGCCGGCGGTGGAGCTGCGCGTGCCCGAGAACCCGCTGGTGGTGCCGGTGGTCGAACGCGCCGGCGAGTATGGCGGCATCTGGCGCCGGGCCTTTCTGGGCCCGGCCGACGCCAACAACTACGTGCGCGTGGTGTACGACTCGCTGTTCCGCTTCTCCCCCGATGGCGCCAAGATCGAGCCGAAGATCGCCGCCGGGGCCGAATCATCGGCCGACTTCAAGATCTGGACGATCCGGCTGCGTAAGGGCTCGCGCTGGTCTGACGGGGCGCCGTTCACCGCCGACGACATCCTGTTCTGGTACACCGACGTGCTGTTGAACAAGGACCTCACGCGCGCGCTGCCGGGCTGGATCCGCAACCGCGACGGCTCCCCCGCCCGGGTGGAGAAGGTCGACGAGACCACCATCCGCTTCAGCTATACCGAGCCGGCCACGCTGTTCCTCACCGCGGTGGCAAACCAGGATGGTGCGGACGGCACTTTCGCGATGTTCCTGCCGGCGCACTACCTGAAGAAATTCCACGCCGCCCATGCCACCAAGGAGTCGCTCGACACGATGGCCGCGGCGGCCGGCTTC
>JBBQOT010000199.1:0-5908 GCA_038331165.1 Acetobacterales bacterium | reverse complement strand
AAAGTCGCGCATTTCTGCTCGATGTGCGGCCCCAAATTCTGCTCGATGAAGATCAGCCACGACATCCGCGACGAAACCCTGCGCATGGAAGGCATGGCCGCCAAGCAAGCCGAGTTCAAGGCGGCCGGCTCGGCGCTCTATGTGCCGGCGGCACCCGCGCAGGACTAGCCCGCAATGCGGTGGATCGGGCAACCCGGGCTTAACCGTTCGAGGCCATGATGGCCCCGAGACCGCGCTGCCGATCCTCCGCGGCTGCAACCCGCCAGAACGGCGTGTCCGAGATACCCTAATGCTCAATAACTGGTCCCTGTTGACCGAGGGGGCGCAACTCGCCCTCTCCCGCGCCGCGCTGGCCCAGGCGGCCGATACCATCGCCGGCCAGGCCGAAACCCTGGCCGAGGAAATGGAGACCGGAAGCCTGGACGACCGCGGCGGCCCCGATGCCCTGCGCCTGCTTGCCGCCATCGTCCGCTCCCTGAGCCCGACCGGAATGCCAGCGGCCGGGCTGGCGTAGCGAGGCGCGAAGATAAGGGAGGCTGGGCTCTGCCCAGACCCGCCAGGGGCCAAGCCCCTGGACCTTCCCTTTTACGAAAAACGACAACTTGCAATAGGTTGATAACGTCGGAACGCCAAGAATTACTTGGCCGGGCCAGCAGCCGCAGATTGATACGTGGGTTCGACTGGTTGCCGCTGGCACGGCCACTAAAGGTAATGGGATCAAAGGGTCTCTGACCCTTTGCGGGTCGAGGGCAGAGCCCTCGCCTTCCTTATCCTCGTGCTTATGGCGCCGGGCCCCTGGCCTTGCCGGACTAACCGACGAGTCCTTCGGCGACCCGCTCGACATCCGCCGCTGCCGCCGCGTTGGGGTGGCGCTGCAGCAGCGGCGTCTGGCGGCGGATCGCGTCGCGCACGCGGTCGTCGCGGCGGATGATGCCGGCGAGCTTCGGGGTAAGGCCCAGGAACGCGGCGCAGGCCCCTGCCAGGGTGGCATAGGTACGCTGGCCAGCCGCCGCGGTGCTTGCCTGGTTGACCACGATGCGCGCCTCGCTGGCGTCGGCTCCGCGATCGGCGTGGTGGAGTTTCAGCACGGCATAGGCATCGGTCAGGCTGGTCGGTTCCTCGGTGGCCAGCACCAGCAGCAGGTCGGCAAAGCCCGACAGCCGGCGCGTGGTGCGCTCGATGCCGGCGCCGAGGTCGAGCACCACATGGTCATAGGCGCGCGCTGCATCGCGCAACGCGGCGAGCACCGCGCCCAGCGCCGCCTCGTCCAGCCCCGCGAGCACGCCGGAGCCGGAGCACCCGGCCAGGATGTCGAAGCCGCCGGGATGGTGCAGCACCGCGGCGGCCAGGCTGCGCTGGCCGGCCACCACGCTGGCGATGTCGTGCGCCGGCATCAGGCCGAGCTGGATATCGACATTGGCCAGCCCCAGGTCGCCGTCGAACAACAGCACGCGGCGCCCATGCCGGGCCAGCGCATGGGCCAGCGTGATCGCGAACCAGGTCTTCCCCACCCCGCCCTTGCCGGAGGCGACGGCGACGATCTGCCCGGCGCGAAGTGCTGCCGGCCGGGTGGGCGTAAGCGTCGGGGCAGCGGTCATGCGGCGGGTTCCGGAATGCGGGGGGCGGCGGCGCGCGGCAACTGCATCAGCCGGCGGGCGAGCAACTCGGGGGTCATCGGCACCATGCCGTCGGCCGCCCCCGGACCGATGCCGGCTTCGGCCAGCGCCAGCCCGGCTTCAGCGGCCGCCAGCACGCTGCCCAGGCGGCGCGTCACGTCCAGCCGGGTGGCAATGGCCAGCCGGGCCCCGAGTTCGGCATGGGCAGCGGCGATCTCGGCCGCCTCGGCGGGGTCGATGCCAGCCGGTAGCACCAGGGCGATGGCGGCTCCGGTCGACGCGGCCAGGTCGGCCAATGCCGCGCGCTGGGCCGGGTCAAACAGGTCGGCGCCGGGGGCGTCGATCAGCACCGGCGCGCCATCACGGCGCCGGGCCAGCGCGCGCGCAAGCGCCACCGGCTGGCTGGCCACCAACAGGTCCAGGCCGAGCACGCGGGTAAACGCCGCAAGCTGCTCGGTGGCCCCGGCGCGCTGGCCGTCGGCGGTCACCACCATCGGCGTGGTACCGGCCATCACCAGGCGGGTAGCCAGGCGCACGATGCTGAGCGTCTTGCCCGCGCCCGGCGGCCCGGCGAGCAGCAGCGGCTGGCCGCCGACGACCAGCGGCAGCGGGGCGAAGCGCAGTGCGGCGGCCAACGCGAAGGGCAAAGGCCCGGCCGCCAGCTTGTTCCGCAGCGCCGGTGAGGCGCCATGAAAGGCCAACGCCTGGACCTGCGGCGCAGCGGGCGGGGAGGTTTGTGCCGGCGCGCGCGGCGCTGGGTCGGCGGCCTCCAGCCCGGCGGTGATTTCCACCCCGTCGGCGACGCGGCGGCTGGACAGGATCAGCGCGTCCGGGCCCAGTTCGGCGCGGACCTGGCGCATGGCGTCGGCCATCGCGGGCGCGCGGTACAGCTTCAGCCGCACCCTAGACCGACCGCCGAGGTTGTTGACGTATCGTCAGGCAAGGCCAGGGCGTTGCCCTGGACCCACCAAAGGCCGACGGCCTTTGGAAACCCGTTTTTTCAATATAACGAAGTCCAGGGCTCGGCCCTGGTGGGTCCAGGGCAACGCCCTGGCTTATCCTTCTTTCACAGGTCAATTCCCAGCCTCTCAGTATCAAATGCTGCCGATGGTGCGGATACGCACGCGCGGGTGGATTTCGGTTTGTGCCATCACTGGCGTTTCCGGGCGGATCCGCTCCATGATCGCGCGGACATGGCTGCGCAGCGGCGCGCTGGTCAGCAACACCGCGGCCTCGCCGGCACCGGCGGCGGCGTCGAATTCGCTGCGCAGGCGTTGCATGAACTCGGCGAGCTTCGTCGGCGCCATCGCCAGTTGGCGGTCTTCGCTGCTGCCCACCAGCGAATCGTGAAACGCCTCCTCCCACGCCGCCGACAAAGTGATCAACGGCAGGTAGCCGCCCGGCCCCAGATGCGCGTCGCTCAGCTGGCGGGCGAGGCGGGTGCGCACATGCGCGACGATGGCCGGGATGGCGCGCGCCTGACCGGCGCAGGCCTCCTGGATGCCTTCCAGGATGGTCGGCAGGTCGCGGATCGACACCCGTTCGGCCAACAGGCCCTGCAGCACGCGTTGCACGCCGCCCACGGCAATCTGTGACGGGATCAGCTCGCCCACCAGCTTCTGGTGCTCGCGCGGCAAATCGTCGAGCAGCTTTTGGGTTTCGGCGAATGACAGCAGCTCCGCCATGTTCTGCTTCACCAGTTCGGTCAGGTGGGTGGTGAGCACGCTGGGCGGGTCGACCACGGTGCAGCCGCGGAAATCCGCCTCGTCGCGCAGTGCCGCGTCGATCCACATCGCCGGCAGGCCGAAGGTTGGCTCGTGCGTCGCCTCGCCCGGGAAATCGGGCATGCCACCGGCCGGGTCCATGGCCAGCACCATGGTGGGCCGCACCACGCCCTGCCCGGCGACGATCTCCTTGATGCGCACGCTGTAGGCGTCTGGCGCCAGCGCCATGTTGTCCTGGATGCGCACTGGCGGCAGCACGAAGCCCATCTCGGCGGCGATGGCGCGGCGCAGGCCCTTGATCTGCTCGGTCAGGCGCGGCGCCTCGCCGCCGGCCAGCACCAGCAGGCCGTAGCCCAGTTCTACCCGCACCATATCGATGCGCAGCGTGTCGGTGATCGGCGCCTCCGAGGTGATGGTGGCGGCGGCCTCCGGCACCTCGCCCTGCATGCGCGGCGGGTTGCGGTGGCGCATCCAGGCACCGGCGCCGGCCAGTCCGCCGAGCATCAGGAAGGGCAGGGCTGGCAGGCCGGGCATCAACGCCAGCACCACGGCCGCACCGGCGGCCATGCCCAGGGGCTTGGGGCTGCCGCCCAGTTGGCGCATCAGGGCGGCATCGGCGCTGCCTTCGGTGCCGCCCTTGGTCACCACGATGCCGGCGGCAACTGACACCAGCAGGGCGGGGATCTGGCTGACCAGGCCGTCGCCGATGGTGAGTGTGGTGTAACTGGTGGCGGCATCGGAAAAACTCATGCCGTGGCGCAGCAGGCCGATGGTCAGCCCGCCGACGATGTTGATCACGGTAATGATCAGCCCGGCGATCGCATCGCCACGCACGAACTTCGCCGCACCGTCCATGGCGCCGTAGAAGCCGCTCTCCTCCTCCAGCTCGCTGCGGCGCTTGCGGGCGGTTTTCTCGTCGATCAGCCCGGCCGACAGGTCGCTGTCGATCGCCATCTGCTTGCCCGGCATCGCATCCAGGCTGAACCGCGCGGCGACCTCGGCGATGCGGCCGGAGCCCTTGGTGATGACCATGAAGTTCACCACCAGCAGGATGGCGAACAGGATGAGGCCGATGACGATGTCGCCGCCCATCAGGAAGCCGCCGAAGGCCGCCACCACATGCCCGGCAGCCAGCGGCCCATCCTGCCCATGCGACAGGATCAGCCGGGTGGTCGCGACGTTCAGCGACAGCCGCAGCAGCGTGGTGAGCAGCAGCAGCGTGGGAAAACTGGTGAAGTCGAGCGGGCGCAACAGGAACACCGCGACCATCAGCACCAGCACCGAGGACGTGACCGACAGCGCCAGCCCGATGTCGAGCAGCAGCGTCGGCAACGGCAGCACCAGCACCGAGAGCAGGACGATGACCCCGATGGCCAGGCCGATATCGGTGCCCGGCACGAACGGGCGCAGCCGGCCGAGAAGCTGGCCGAGCGGCCCGGCGAGGGGTGCTGCGAGTGTCGGCTGCGCCATGCGTCAGACGGCCTCGGCGACCGCATATGCGGCCAGGCCCCCGGCGAACGGCGACACCGGCGGCGGCACCGGCACGCCGGCGGCGCTGTAGTCGCGCAGCTTGTTGCGCAGAGCGCGGATCGAGATGCCCAGAATTGTTGCCGCATGGGTGCGGTTGCCCAGCGTGTGGCTGAGCGTTTCGAGGATCAGGTCACGCTCGACCTCCTCCATGCGCCGCCCCACCAGGCCGGCGATGCCGCCCGGAGGGGGGGCACTCGGCGCGGCAGTGACCGGGGCGACGCCGTGCCCGGGGGCGAGTTCGATCGCGTCGCCGTCGATCACGTCGCCCGGGGCCAGCAGCACCGCGCGGTGCAGCACGTTCTCCAGCTCGCGCACATTGCCGCGCCAGCGGTGGCCGACCAGCAGGCGCAGCGCCGCCGCGGTGAGCGGGCGTGGCGGCAGGCCGTTCACCTCAGCGAAGCGGCGGACGAAATGCTCGGCCAGGGCGGCGATGTCGCCGGGGCGGGCGCGCAGCGGCGGCACCTGGATGCTGATGACATTCAGGCGAAAGTACAGATCCTCGCGGAACCGCCCGGCGGCGACTTCGGCCAGCAGGTCGCGGTTGGTGGTGGCCAGAATGCGGACATCGACCCGCACCGGGGCACTGCCGCCGATCCGGTCGATCTCGCGCTCCTGCAAGGCGCGCAGCAGCTTGGCCTGCAGGCGGATGTCCATCTCGCCGATTTCGTCCAGCAGCAGCGTGCCGCCATCGGCCGCCTCGAACTTGCCCACCCGGCGGGCGACGGCGCCGCTGAAGGCGCCCTTCTCGTGGCCGAAGAGTTCACTTTCCAGCAGGTTCTCCGGGATCGCGGCGCAGTTCAGCGCCACGAAAGCGGCATTGGCGCGGCGCGACCGGCGGTGGATGTGGCGCGCCAGAACCTCCTTGCCGGTGCCGCTCTCGCCGGTGATCAGCACCGAGGCATCGGCGGCGGCCACCTGCTCGGCGCGGCGCAGCGTGGCCTGCATGACGGGATCACGCACCACCACCCTACGCTCGTCGCCGCACACCGCATCGAGGATGGCGGCGATCAGCTCGGCATCGGGCGGCAGCGGCAGGAA
>JBBQOT010000198.1:0-5984 GCA_038331165.1 Acetobacterales bacterium | reverse complement strand
TTGTTCGAAGCGGCGGTGTCGGGGTCGCGCAGCTGCTCGGCGGTGAAATTGGTTTGCATCTGGAACCTATAGCCCGGCGTAGATGCGGCCGGGGTTGAGGATGCCCTTGGGGTCGAAGGCCGCCTTGACCTGCCGGGTGATGCGGGCGAGCGGGGCGGGTTCGGGCGGCACGACGGCAACGGCGGCGCGCAGGGTTTCGGGGGCGCGGAACAGGGTGAAGGTGCCACCGGCGGCGCTGGCTGCCAGCACCACGGCATCGTGCGCCGCGGCGGTGGCCGGCCCAGCAATCCAAACCAGGCCACCGCCCCAGTCGAGGAACCAGGCGGCGCCAAAGGCGCGTTCCACTGCCACGGCGACCCCGGGGCCGCGCGAGGGGCGGACGGAGACGCGCCAAATCGCCCCCGACATGCCGGCAAGCGGGGCGGCATCGCGGATGGCGGCCCAGACGATCCGGCTGGTGGGGTCGTCCAGCACCTCGGCACTGCCGTACTCCGCCAGATCGACGCGCAGACGGTCGGTGCGATAGGCGACCGACGGCGCGAAATCCTCGATACGGACAAGAGCCACAGCCCCTGGCCCGATGCCCGGGATGAAACCGGCCTGCGACGCGGGCAGATAGGCGGCGCCGGAGACGGCATAGGGCGAGCCCAAGGCGGCAGACAGCGCCACCACCGCCCGAGCAGGATCGAGGCCGCGCAGCACCAGGGTGGCGCGTTGTTCGGCGGCAGGCGAAACCTTGAGCGTCACCTCGGTCAGCACGCCCAGCGTGCCGTGGCTGCCGGTGAACAGCTTGCACAGGTCCAACCCGGTGACGTTCTTCAGCACGCGGCCGCCGGAATGGATGGCCTCGCCGGTGCCGTTCACCGCGCGGATGCCCATGACATGATCGCGCATGGCACCCCAGGCGACGCGGCGCGGGCCTGACAGGTTGGCGGCCACGATGCCGCCGATCGTCTGCGGCTGGACGTTGCCGAATAAAGCCGTAAAATCCGGCGGTTCAGCGATGATATGCTGCCCCTTGGCGGCCACCGCCGCCTCCAGTTCCGCCAAAGTGGTGCCGGCGCGGGCAGCGATGATCAACTCCGACGGCGAATACAGCGTGATGCCGGACAGATTGGCGGCCGACAGGCTGCGCGCCGCCTGCACCGGGCGCAGCAGGCCGGCTTTGCTGCCGCGCCCGGCGATGGCGAGCGGCTCGCCGGCTGCGTGCGCGGCCTGGATCACCGCGACGACGCCGGCCTCGTCGGCGGGGGCAAGCGTGTCGCTCATGCGGCGGCAAGGCCCTTCAGCGGAAACACCTTGTTGGCGTTGAGCAGCCAGCCGGGGTCGAACGCGGATTTCACCCGGCGCTGCTGGTCAAGCTCGATCTCGCTGAACTGCACGTGCATCAGATCGCGCTTCTCCACCCCAACCCCGTGCTCGCCGGTCAGGCAGCCGCCGACCTCGACGCACAGGGTCAGGATCTCGGCACCGAACTTTTCCGCCTTGGCGAAGCTGGCGGGGTCGTTGGCGTCGAACATGATCAGCGGGTGCAGGTTGCCGTCGCCGGCATGGAAGATATTCGCGACCTGCAACCCGTAGCTGGCGCTCATCTCGCCGATGCGGCGCAGCACATGCGGCAGTTGCGAGGTCGGGATGGTGCCGTCCATGCACATGTAGTCGGGGCTGATGCGGCCAACGGCGCCGAAGGCACCCTTGCGGCCCTTCCAGATGGCGAGCGATTCCTCCGCCGATTGCGACACCTTCAGGCTGATCGGGTCGTGGCGGGCGCAGATGGACTTCAACTGGTCCAGCAGGAAATCCTGCTCGGCCACGCTGCCTTCCACCTCGATGATCAGCATGGCCTCCGCATCCAGCGGGTAGCCCGCATTGGCAAACGCCTCGCACGCATGGATCGCTGGCCGGTCCATGAATTCCAGCGCCACCGGGATGATGCCCGAGGCGATGATGCTGTCGACGCAGGCTCCAGCAACCTCGTTGCTGCGGAACGCGGCGAGCATGGCCCGCGCCCCCTCGGGGCTGCGCAGGATGCGCACGGTGACCTCGGTGACGATGGCCAACTGGCCCTCGCTGCCGGTCAGCAGGCCCAGCCAGTCATAGCCGGCGGCATCGAGATGGGCGCCGCCGATGTCGAGGATCTCGCCGTCCACCGTAACGATCTTCAGGCCCAGCAGGTTGTTGGCGGTCACCCCATAGCGCAGGCAATGCGCGCCGCCCGAGTTCATGTTGACGTTGCCGCCGATCATGCAGGCAAGCTGGCTCGACGGGTCCGGCGCATAGAAAAACCCCTGCCCCGCCACCGCCTGGGTAATGCCGATATTGGTCACCCCGGCCTGCACCACGGCGCAGCGGTCAGCATAGTCGATGTCTAGGATGCGGTTCATGCGCATCAGGCCCAGCACCACCGAATCGGCCATCGGCAGCGCGCCGCCCGACAGCGAGGTGCCGGCACCGCGCGGCACCACGCGCACGCCTTCGGCATGGCAGAACGCCATGATCGCGGCGACCTGCTCGGTGGTTTCCGGCAGCACCACGACCAGCGGCACCTGTCGATAGGCGGCCAACCCGTCGGTCTCGTACGGTTTGAGGCGCAGCGTATCGGCGATCACGCCGTCATCGGGCAACAGGTCGCGCAGGCCGGCGACGATGATGTCGCGGCGGTCGAGCGTTCTTGTCGATGGGGCGGGCTGGGGGAGCATGGCGTGCCTCCGGCTGGGCGGCCGGCACTGTGCGGGGCTTGGCAGGCCGGAGCAAGGCAGCAAAAACTTACAACGCGCCCCGCAGCTGCCCCCGGTGCGCGCTCAACCCAGACGAACGGAGGCTGTCAGGCGCCCTGGGCTATCCCTGGCGAGCCTTCATGCGGGGGTTCTTCTTGTTGATCACGTAGACGCGGCCATGGCGGCGCACCACGCGGCAATTCTTGTCGCGCGTCTTGGCGGACTTGAGGCTGTTGCGGATCTTCATGGCAAACGGCTTTCAGCAGCCCACCAATCGGGGCATGGTTGGGCGGGAACGGGAGGCGGCGAAGTAGATGGGCGGCCGCCTTCTGTCAAGCGCCACCCCCGCCAGGGCCACCCCCGCCTGGACCAATCCCGTGCCAGCGCATCTGGCGGATGCGACCGGCATGCATCAGGCGAATGCGCCGGGTCCATAATTCGGCCTCGGCGACCACCGCGGCGGCACGCTCGGCGCCCGGCCGCTCGCGCGCCATCATACGCACGAAATGGCGCCACCCCAGGATGGCCAGGCGCATGTGGCGGGCCGAGACATCCTCCACCACCCGCACGTCGAAGCCGAGGCGGGTCAGGCCACGGGTAACGGCGTCGGGCTCGGGCACGGCGGGGCGGCGGCCTTCCAGCCGGCACCAGGCGGCGATGGCGGGGTCGTCGGGGTCGAGCGGCACGGCCGCGACGGTCTCGACCAGCACGACGTGGCCATGCGGGCGCAGCGCCCCGGCAATGCCGGCCAGCACGGGGGCGACGGTGGCGTCGCGGATCGCCTCCAGCGCGAGGGCGTGGTGCGCCAGGCGCGCTGGGAAGTGCGGGGCGGCGGGGTTCCACTCGGCGATGGTAGCGCGCTTGGCAAGGGCGGCGCCGGCGCGTTGGATGCGGCGTGCGGCGATTTCGGCCAATTCGGGCTCGGCCTCGAACCCGGCGACCCAGACGCCCCGGTCGGCGGCCAGGGTCTGCGCCGGGCCACCAGCCCCCGCACCCAGCAGCAACAAGGTGGAGGCAGCCGAGAGCCCGATCGGGGCGACGAAGCGCAGCACCTCCGACGCGCCGCCGGGGGTAAGGTAGCCGCTGCCCCACAATTCCTCGGCGATCGCCAGGCGGGAAGGGGGCCACAGCAGGGCGCGCGCGGGCGGCGCGCCAACCAACGCGTTGGCCATCGGCAGATCCGGCGGATGACTGCCCGGCAGCGGAGCGTACTGGCTGCCAGGCACCGGCGCGTCCGGACCATCCGGGTCCGCGTGGCCACGCAGCAGCCAGTTGCGCAGCGCAGCGAGAGCCATGCGATGGGTCCTGTGCAGATCGTCGGCAGACTGGCACGCAGCCGTGAAGGAAGGGTTGATTTCGCGCCGCGCGGCTTGACGGCGGCGCGCGCCGGGCCGATGTGCCGGCGGTTGCAGGAGGCAGGACAATGCAGGGCGTGTCGCAGGGCAAGCCACCGGAGGTTGCCGCCAAGGCGGGCGAGGCCAGCTATGCCTTGGCCGGCTTCCTGGCGATGGCGTTTGCCGTGGTCGGGCTGACCGGCTTGCTGGCGGCCCATGTCGGGCGCCTGCCGCTGGACCGCGCGTTGGCGCGCGAGGTGGTGCTGGACGAGGCGTTGGCGGCTTCACGCGCCGGCAATGCCGCGGCGCTGGAGGCATTGCGGCCGCGGCTGGGCGACAGTGCCGCGGCAGTGTTGCCGGCGGGCACGGAATTCGAGGCACGGGTGGCCGCCGAGCGGGTGGCGATGCGCGGGCGGCGCATGGCCGAGGCCGAGGCGACCGGCGCGCGGCTGAGGGTCCTGCTGGTGGTCACGACGCTGCTCGCCGGCGCGTTCGGCGTCGCGGTGCTGCTCGGCGCGCGGCGGGTTGCAGCCGGCGGCAAGGTGGGTTAACGACACCGCCATGTTCGGCATGACCACCCGCAAGACCACCAAAAAGACCCCCGACAGGGTGTCCCTGGTACGCGCGCGCTGAACTGACTGACCGACCGCGACGTTCCACAGGCCCCGCCAACCAGGACGGGGCCTTTTTCATGTCTGGCCCCTCCCCACTGAACCCCGCTCTGCTTCATGAGGAGACAGACCATGCCCCCCTACGATCACCAGCCCATGGCCGCCGCCGCAAACGCCGCCGCTGCGCGCCCGGTCACCGTGGCCGTCGTCGGCGCCACCGGCGCGGTCGGCGTTGAGATACTGCGTGTGCTGGAAGCGCGCGGCTTTCCGGTGGGCGAACTGCGGCTGCTGGCATCCCGCCGGTCTGCCGGCACGACGCTGCCGTTCCGTGGCGACCCCGTGGCAGTCGCAGAACTGGGTGCCGAGTCATTCGCCGGCGTGGACATCGCGCTGTTTTCCGCCGGCGGCGAGCGCTCGCGGCTCTACGCCCCGGCGGCGGTGGCGGCGGGCGCCGTGGTGATCGACAATTCGTCGGCCTATCGCATGGCGCCAGACGTGCCGCTGGTGGTGCCCGAGATCAACGCGGCCGCGCTGGCCGGCCATGCCGGCATCATCGCCAACCCGAACTGTGCCGCCATCATCGCCGGCCTGCCGCTATGGGCGCTGCACCAGGCCAATCCGATCCGCCGGGTGGTGCTGACCACCTACCAGGCCGCCTCGGGCGCCGGCGCCGCAGCGATGCAGGAGCTGATCGATTCGACAAAGGCCCACCTCGCCGGCGCGCCCTTCACGCCTAGCGTGATGCCGCACCCCTATGCCTTCAACCTGTTCAGCCACAACACCGACATCGACCCCGACACCGGCTACAATGACGAGGAAACCAAGGTCATCCGCGAACTGCGCAAGATCTTTGCCGCCCCCGACCTGCGGGTGACCGCCACCTGCGTGCGCGTGCCGGTGCTGCGCGCCCATTCGATCGCGCTGAACGTCACCTTCGACCGTCCGATGACCCGGGCCCAGGCCCGCGAAATCCTCGGCGCGGCACCCGGGCTGAAACTGGTGGATGACGCGGCGCGCAACCACTTCCCGATGCCCAACGAGGCCACCGGCCAGGACAGCGTTCTGGTGGGGCGCATCCGCGAGGACTACTCCGACGGCTCCGGCCGCTCACTGGCCCTGTTCGTCGCCGGCGACCAGCTGCTGAAGGGTGCCGCCCTGAACGCGGTGCAGATCGCCGAGCTGGTGCGCAAGGCTTAGGGCCTGAGGCGGAATAAGCAAGGCGGGGGCTTCGCCCCTCGACCCCACCAAGTCCGGAGCGCGCCTTCGCGCGACGGCCGTCGCCCTTGGAACCCCTTACTTGAGTGTTGTTTGGGGAAGGGGGC
>JBBQOT010000197.1:0-6021 GCA_038331165.1 Acetobacterales bacterium | reverse complement strand
TTGGCGGAGGGAGAGGGATTCGAACCCTCGGTACGCTTTCACGCACACACGCTTTCCAAGCGTGCGCCTTAAGCCGCTCGGCCATCCCTCCGGCGAGCCGCGCTGAATAGCAGCGTGGCGCCTAGGCGTCCATCTTCAGTGCGGCGAGAAATGCGCTCTGTGGAATCTCCACCTTGCCGAACTGCCGCATCCGCTTCTTGCCCTCTTTCTGCTTGTCCAGCAGCTTGCGCTTGCGGCTGATATCACCACCATAGCACTTCGCGGTCACGTCCTTGCTCAGCGCCCCGATCGTTTCGCGCGCAATCACCCGGCCGCCGATCGCCGCTTGGATAGCGATCTTGAACAATTGCTTCGGGATCAGGTCCTTCAGCTTCTCACAGATGCTGCGCCCGCGCCGTTCGGCCTGGGTGCGGTGGGCGATGAACGACAGCGCGTCCACCGGGTCCTGGTTCACCAGGATGGAAATGCGCACCAACTCGCCCTCGGCATACCCGTCCATCGTGTAGTCGAAGCTCGCATACCCACGGCTGACCGATTTCAGCCGGTCGTAGAAGTCGAAAACCACCTCGTTCAGCGGCAGCCGGTACACCGCCATCGCCCGGTTGCCCACGTAGGTCAGATCCACCTGCTGGCCGCGCCGCTCACTGCACAGGGTCAGGATGGACCCGAGGTACTCATCCGGCACCATGATCGTCGCCTTGATCCAGGGCTCTTCGATGTGGTCGACCTTAGTCGGGTCGGGCATGTCAGACGGGTTGTGCAATTCGGTCATCGCCCCGTCGTTGTGGAACAGGCGATAAACCACGCTAGGCGCGGTGGCGATCAGGTCGAGGTCGAACTCCCGGCTCAACCGCTCCTGGATAATCTCCAGGTGCAGCAGCCCCAGGAAGCCGCAGCGATACCCGAAGCCCAGTGCCGCACTGCTCTCGGCCTCATAATGGAAGCTGGCATCGTTCAGCCGCAGCTTGGCCAGGCTGTCACGCAGCTTCTCGAAATCGTCGGCATCCACCGGGAACAGACCGCACCACACCACCGGCACGCTGGGCTTGAAGCCCGGCAACGCCCCGCTTGCCGGATGCCGGTCGTCGGTCAGCGTGTCGCCCACCGCAATGTCGGCCACCGTCTTGATGGCCGCCGTGATGTAGCCCATCTCGCCCGGCCCCAGGTCGTCAACGGCCACCATGCGCGGCGAGAACACGCCCACCTGCTCCACCAGATGGGTCGAGCCCTGGGCCATCATGCGCACCTTCTGGCCGCGGCGGATGCGCCCGTCCTTCACCCGGATCAGCACGATCACCCCGAGGTACTGGTCGTACCAACTATCCACCACCAGCGCCTTCAGCGGCGCCGCGGCGTCACCCACCGGCGGCGGCAGGCGCGTCACCAACGCCTCCAGCACGCCCTCGATGTTCACCCCGGTTTTGGCCGAGATCATCACCGCGTTGGAGGCATCGATCCCGATCACATCCTCGATCTGCTGCTTCACCCGCTCAGGCTCGGCCGCCGGCAGATCGATCTTGTTCAGCACCGGCACAATCTCATGATTGGCCTCGATCGCCTGATACACGTTGGCCAGCGTCTGCGCCTCCACCCCCTGGGACGCGTCGACCACCAACAGCGAGCCCTCACACGCCGCTAGGCTGCGGCTGACCTCATAGGCGAAATCAACGTGGCCAGGCGTGTCCATCAGGTTGAGCACGTAGTCCAGCCCATCGTTCGCCCGATACGACAGGCGCACCGTCTGCGCCTTGATGGTGATGCCGCGCTCCTTCTCCAGGTCCATGCTATCGAGCACCTGCTCGGTCATCTCGCGCGCGGTCAGCGCGCCCGTGGACTGGATCAGGCGGTCGGCGAGCGTCGATTTCCCATGATCGATATGGGCGATGATGGAGAAATTGCGGATGCGCGAGAGAGGAGTGTCGGTCATGGCGATCAGATAGGCGCTTTGCCCCTCGTTGTCAGCCGCTCCTTGTCAGCCGCCCCATATCAGGCCCGCAATACAGCTCCCGTGGCCTTGGCCACCGCCACCACCACCTTCTGGCCCGCCGCCTCGATCTCCTGGTCAGTGAGCGTGTGCTCGCGCGGCTTGAACACCACTTCGATGGCAACCGACTTTCGCCCCGCCTCAACCTTGTCGCCGTCATACACGTCGAACAGCGACACCCCGGCAATCAGCGCCCGTTCGGCCCCCCGCGCCGCCTTCAGCATCGCCTCGGCCGCCACCGCGCGATCAACAACAAAGGCGAAGTCGCGCCGCACCGGCTGAAAACTCGGAAGGTCCGGCGACGATTTCTTCCGCCGCTTCGGGTCCTGGATGGCATCCAGATAGATCTCGAACGCCACCACCGCGCCGCTAAGCGCCAATGACGTCAGCACAAGCGGGTGCAAAGCGCCAAACGTGGCCAAAACCGTCTTCGGCGCCTGCCGCACCACGCCAGACCGGCCCGGGTGATAGAATGCGGGCGCATCGGCGCTCACCGACAGCGCCTCCATCGGCACCCCCAAGGCGCTCAAAATGGTCCACACATCGGCCTTGGCCTGCATCGCATCCACCGCCACGGCACCGCCCTGCCAATGCCGGGCCGACTGCCCGGCCCGCAGCCCGGCGGCCACCAAATGCTGGCCATCCGCCTCGGGGAAGCCTGGCCCGATCTCGAACAACCCCACATCGCCCCAGCCCCGCGCCGCGTTGCGCTGGGCCGCCATGGCCAAGGTCGCAACCGGCGTCGGCCGCATCTGGTCCAGATCCGACGCAATCGGGTTCCCCAGCCGCAGCCCCGCCGGCGCCGAACCGAACAGCCGCGCGGTTTCCAATGGCATGAAGCTGAAGGTCACGCACTCCATCAGCCCTTGGGCCGCCAGGGTGCGCCGCGCCGTGGCAGTGCGCTGCTGGCGCGCCGAAACCGTCGCCCCCGGCACCGCACCGGCCACCGGCAACGACACCGCCGGCACCGAATCGAGCCCCTTCAGCCGCAGCACCTCCTCAATCAAGTCGCATTCCGGCTCGATCTGGGCACGCCCCTCAGCCGCCCGGGCCGCACGATCGGCCGGCAGGCTGGGCGACGGCTCCAGCGCCGAACTGCCCGCCACATCGTTGCGCCACGACGGCACGGAAACCGTCACCTGGGTCTCGCTGCGCGCCACCATCGCAAACCCCAGCCGCTCCAGCGCCGCCACCGCCTCGTCCGCCGGCACGTCGAGCCCACCGAATTCCCCCAGCCTGGCGAACCGCAGCCGCGCCGTGCGTTGCCAGGCCGGCTGGGCACCCGCCTGCACCACCGCACTCGCCGTGCCGCCGCACAGATCCTGGATCATGCGCGTCGCCGCCTCGATGGCGTCAGGCAACAGTGCCGGGTCGATGCCGCGCTCGAAGCGCTGGCGAGCGTCCGAGGTGATCTGGTGGCGCCGTCCGCTCAGCGCGACCATGACCGGGTCGAACAGCGCGCATTCCACGAACACCCGGGTGGTGTTCTCGTCGCACCCCGTCGCCTCGCCGCCGATCACCCCGGCCAGCGACTGCACGCCATTGGCATCGGCGATCACGCAATCGTCCTGCGTGGCGGTGTAATCCCTGCCATTCAGCGCGCGAAAACTCTCCCCGGCGCCGGGGCGCAAGGTCAGCCGCCCACCAACAACCTTGTCCGCGTCAAACACATGCAGCGGGCGGCCAATGTCCAGGGTAAAGAAATTCGTCACATCGACCAGCGCATTGATCGGCCGCAACCCAACCGCGATCAGCCGCTCCTGCAACCATTTCGGGCTGGGCCCGTTCTTCACGCCGCTGATGGTGCGCCCGAGCACCCACGAACACGCCAGCGGCATCTCGATCGCCCAGTCAACCGCACTTGGGCCAACACTCTCCACCGTGCCAGGCGCAAAGGGCACCAGCGTGCCAAGCCCGGCGGCCGCAAGGTCGCGCGCAACCCCGCGCACCGACAACGCATCGCCGCGGTTCGGCGTGACCGCAATCTCAATCACCGGGTCATCCAGCCCCGCCCACACGGCATACGGCACGCCCACCGGCGCGGAATCGTCCAGTTCCACAATGCCGCTATGGTCCTCGCCGAGCCCCATCTCCTTGAACGACAACAGCATTCCCGCACTTTGCACGCCACGGATTTCGCCCACTTTAAGGGTGATGCCGGTGCCGGGAATGAAGCTGCCCGGCGGCGCAAACACCCCCTTCATGCCGGTGCGCGCGTTCGGTGCCCCACACACCACCGAAACGATGGCACCACCCGCATCGACGCGGCAGGCGCGCAGCCGGTCGGCATTGGGGTGCTGCACCGCCTCCACCACATGCGCGATCACGAACGGCGCCAGCGCGGCACCGCGGTTTTCAACACCCTCCAGCTCCAGGCCGATCTTGGTCAGGGCGGTGGTGATCTCATCCAGCGACGCCTCGGTGTCGAGATGCGTCTTCAGCCAGGACAACGGGAATTTCATGACAAATCACCCAGAAAGGAAGAATGTTCTTTTTTGGAAAAAAGAACCAAAAAACTTTTATCCATGAAGACCGACCTAAATCGGATAAAGTTTTTTTGCTTCTTTTTGTTCACAAAAAGAAGAATCTTCACTTTCCTAAACCCCTTCGTGCAGCATCGCCGGCGCCAGCGGGTTGAACCCGTAATGGCGCAACCAGCGTATGTCGCTTTCGTAGAACGGCCGCAAATCAGGAATCCCATGCTTCAGCATGGTCACCCGCTCAATCCCCATGCCGAACGCGAACCCCTGCCACTCGCGCGGATCAATGCCGCAGTTGGCGAGCACCTTGGGGTGCACCATCCCGCTACCCAAAATCTCCAGCCAGTCACCGCCGCCACCCAACTCCCCGGTGCGCCGGTTCCAGCCGATATCCACCTCCATCGACGGCTCGGTGAACGGAAAATAGCTCGACCGAAAGCGCACCGGCAGCGTCGTGATCCCAAAGAACGCCCGCAGAAAATCGATCAGGCAGCCCTTGCGGTGGCCCAGCGTAATGGCGCGGTCGATCACCAGCCCCTCCACCTGGTGGAACATCGGCGAGTGCGTGGCGTCATGGTCGGCGCGATAGGTGCGGCCTGGCACGATCACCCGGATCGGCGGTTCCTGGTTCAGCATCGTGCGCACCTGCACCGGCGAGGTATGGGTGCGCAGCACGCGCGGCCGCCCGGCCTCGTCGATCCCCGGCACATAGAACGTGTCCATGTCCTGCCGCGCCGGGTGATGGGCCGGAATGTTCAGCGCGCCGAAATTGCGCCAGTCATCCTCAATATCCGGCCCCTCGGCGATGGCAAAGCCCATGGCGCCGAAAATCGCCGCCATCTCCTCCATGGTGCGGCTGATCGGGTGGATCAGCCCGCTCGGCGCCAGGCGCGGCGGCAGGGTCACGTCCAGCCGCTCCTGCGCCAGCAGCACTTCCAGCGCCGTCGCATCAAGCGCGCTGCGCCGCGCCTCGATGGCGCCGGTCAGCGCCTCCTTCAACGCGTTCAGCGCCGCCCCGCGGGCACGGCGCTCGTCCGGCGCCGCACGGCCGAGGTCTTTCAGCAATCCGGTCAGCGACCCGCTGCGCCCCAGCACGGCAACGCGCACCGCGTCCCAGGCGCGCAGATCCCCCGCAGCGGCCAAGGCCGCGTCAGTCTCGGTCTTGAGGGCGAGCAGATCGTCGGTCATGAGCCATTTTCCCAAGCGCGTCGGATACGAAAAAGGGCCGCCCAACGCGGGCAGCCCCTTTGCATCGATCGAAATCCCTCGCGGGACGCGATCAGGCCAGGGCGGCCTGCACCTTCTTCATGATCTCGCCAAACGTGGCGGGATCATCATAAGCAATGGCAGCCAGAACCTTGCGGTCCATCTCGATGCCGCTCGCCTTCAGGCCGAAAATAAACTTGGAATAGTTCATGCCGTGCTCGCGCGCCGCGGCGTTGATGCGCTGAATCCACAATCCGCGGAAGTCCCGCTTGCGGTTCCGGCGGTCGCGGTAGGAGTAGGTCCAGGCCTTAAGAAGCGCTTCCCGGGCCTTCTTAATCGTCGTGGAGCGGA
>JBBQOT010000196.1:0-6029 GCA_038331165.1 Acetobacterales bacterium | reverse complement strand
CGGTCAATCTCGGCCTGGCGCTGGAGGCGCAGGGGCGGCGCGACGAGGCGCGGCAGACCTGGCGCCGCGCCCTGCCGGACGATGCCACCCGCCGCGTGCTGCATATGCATCTGGGCCGGATGCTGGAGGACGACGGCAACTACGAACAGGCGGCCGCCGAATTGCGCGCCAGCCTGCTGATCGACCCTGATCAGCCCGACGTGATCCAGCATTTTGTTCACTTGCGCCAGCGCATGGCGGCATGGCCGGTGCTCGACGCTGCCACGAGCGGCGTACCCGAGGCCGCACTGCGCCGCCACGCCGGACCGCTCGGCGCGCTCGCCCTGTTCGACGACCCGGCGACCCAGCGTGAGGTCGCTGCCGCGTGGATCGCCCGCAAGGTGCCGGCGGCAGCCGAGCGGCTGGCGCCGGCACAGGGTTATCGCCATGCGCGGCTGCGTATCGGCTATCTCTCCAGCGATTTCTGCCGACACGCCATGAGCTTCCTGATTGCCGAAGTGCTGGAGCGGCATGACCGCGCTGATTTCGAGGTGTTCGGCTACTGCGCCTCGCCCGAGGACGGCAGCGACCTGCGCGCCCGCGTCGTTGCCGCCTTCGACCACCACGTGCCGATCGGCGCGTTGAGCGATGAAGCTGCGGCGCGGCGCATCCGGGCCGATGAGATCGACATCCTGGTGGACCTCAACGGGCTCACTCGCGGGGCGCGGCTGGGAGTGCTGCGCTGGAAGCCGGCGCCGGTGCAGGCGACCTATCTCGGCTATATCGGGCCGGTGCCGCTGCCCGAACTCGATTGGCTGATCGCCGATGCCGTGGCGATTCCGCCGGAGAGCGCGCCGCACTATGCCCCGGCACCGCTTATGCTGGAGGGCTGCTACCAAGCCAATGACAGCCGGAAAATCGATCTGCCGACAGTGTCGCGCGCCGAGGAGGGGTTGGCGGACGATGCGTTCGTGTTCTGCTGCTTCTCGCACCACTACAAGATCACGCCGGACATCTTCGGTGCCTGGACTCGCATCGTTGCCGCGGTGCCCGGCAGCGTGTTGTGGCTGGTCGATGACGGCGCGGCCAGCCGGCGCCGCCTGCAGGCGCGCTGGGAGGAGGCTGGACTGGCGGTGGAGCAGATGGTTTTCGCGCCGCGCGTTGACCCCGCGCGCTATCGCGCCCGCATGGCGCTTGGGGATCTGTTCCTCGACACCACGCCCTACAACGCCGGCACCATCGCATCCGATGCGCTGCGCATGGGCCTGCCGTTGCTGACGATCGCCGGGCGCGCCTTCGCGGCCCGCATGGCGACCAGCCTGCTGACCGCCATCGGGCTGCCCAAGTTGATCGCGGCGGATCTGGATGGCTATGTCGCCAAGGCCGTCGCCATCGCCCGCGACCCGGCGGGGCTGGCGGCAATGCGCCGACATCTCGCAGGGGATGCCTGGGCGCGCAGCCTTGGTGATACGGCGGCCTTCACCCGGCGGCTGGAGGCGGCGTACCGCCGCATCCGCCTCGCCCCTTGAGCGCGCTGTGCCCGACCTCAGGGCAAGCGCACCGCCGTTGCCCACAGGGCGAAATGCCCGTCGCGGATCACCCGCACCGGGGCAAAGCCGGCACGCGCAAATGCCGCCTCCAGCGTGGTGGCGGTATAGCCGGTGCGGTGCGCCATGAAGCGGTTGCCGACGGCCAGGGCCGAGCGCAGGCCAAACAGCATATCCAGCGGCGCGATCGGCCCCATGGCGGAGATATAGGCGGCGTCTTCCAGTTTGTCCTCGGCGACCAGGGCGGCGACCTGTTGCAGATCGGGCACGGTCACCAGCACAAAACCGCCAGGGCGGACCACGCGGTGGAATTCGGCCAGGGCGAGGGCGACCTCGTGCGGCTCCAGATGTTCGATGTTATGCGCCGACCACACCGCATCGACCGAGGCACCGGCGACCATCGGCATGTCGGTGATGCTGGCCTGGATGTCGGGCGCCACGCCGGGGTCAATGTCCAGCCGCAGCTCGTGCCATTCGCCAGCGGGAAAAAAGGCCGGCGGAACCTTGTCCGGGTTGGCCGCGCCGCAGCCGACATGCAGCACGGTGCGCAGCGCGGTTTGCGCGGGAATTTCGGCAGACATCGTTGCATCAGTCATGGCGGGGAAAACCTTTCATGGTTCACGCAGGCTTTCGTCGAGGCCCCGCAGCAGGGGGTCGAGGAAGAAGTCGAGCACGCTGCGAGTGCCGGTCTTGATATCGGCAGTCAGCGTCATGCCGGGGAGCAGCGCGGTGCCGGGCGGCAGATGCGACAATGCGGCCGCGGCGATGGCGATGTGGCCACGGTGCACGGCGCCACCGCCAGCCTGATCGGGGTAGGATTCCTGGCTGACCGCCCGCAGGGTGCCCGACAGTGTGCCGTGGCGGCGCCAGGGAAAGGCGTCGATCTTCAGCCGCGCGGGGTCGCCTTGCAGCAGGCGCCCGGTGTCGGCGGAGCGCAGCGCCACCTCGGCGGTCAACACCGTGTCGGTCGGCACCAGCACGACGATCGCCTCGCCCTCGCGCATTAGCGAGCCCGGGGCGCGGCGGGCGACTTCCAGCACCATCGCATCGCGCGGCGCGCGCAGTTCGGTCAGCGCGTCCAGCCGCCGGGCCTTGGCCAGCTGTTCTTCGATGCGGGCAAGTTCGGGCCGCAGACGAACGAGTTCCTCAACCACCTGGCGTTGCCAGTCGCGCAGCCAGGCGTCGCGCTCGGCGGTGCGCGCGGCCAGGCGCAGGGCGAGTTCGTCGAGCCGGCCGGCATGGCGCTGCTGTTCGCGGTCGGCTTCCAGTCGGCCGCTGCGCGCGGCGAGCAGCGACAGGCGCGAGCCGACCTGCGATTCGACCAGCCGGCCGCGCATCGTCTCGACCTCGCCGGCAATGGCGCGTTGTTCGTCGATGCCGGCGCCGGCGCGCCGTTCGGCAGCGTGGGCGGCGCGCAGGGCGGACAGCTCGGCCTCGTGGGCGGCGGCGCGCGCGGCGTAGACGGCGGCGCGCTGGGCGAGCACGGCGTTCTGCAGCACGGCTTCGCCGTCGGTGGCCGGTGGCGGGGCGGAGCCGGATAATTCGGCCTCCATCCGGTCGCGCTGGGCGGCGAGGCTGCGACGCTGGGCGGCCAGCGCTTCGAGGTCGGCGGCGGTGAAGGTGGAATCGAGTATGGCGACGATCTGGCCGGCCTGCACAAGCTCGCCGGGGCGCACCCGTAATTCGCGCAGCACCGCGCGGTCGATCGGGGCGAGCACCACCGGCGGCGCCTCGGGCACCAGCCTGCCGCTGGCGGTGACGACGATGTCGATGCGGGTGAGTGCCGCGAACGCGACCAGGCTTGCCAGAAGGGCGGCACCCAGCGCCGGCCACAGCCGCAGCAACAGCGGCGCCGGCTCGGCCACCAGTGCGTCGAGGTCGTCCTGAAACGCCAGGATCGCGCGATCGGGGCGCGGCGGCGCGGCGGCGCGGCGGTCCAGGCGCCGCAATCGGGGCAGGGTGGCGGCCCTCATGCCATGTGCTCGGTCTGCTGGTGCCACAGGCTGGCATAGATGTCGCAGCGCCCCAGCAGCACCTGGTGCGGGGCGAAATCGACCACCCGCCCCTGGTCCAGCACCAGAATAGCGTCGGAGCGCACCAGCGTGGACAGCCGGTGCGACACCACGATCACCGTGCGTCCACGCGCCATGTCGGCGAGGTTGCGGTTGACCAGCGCCTCGCTCTCGGGGTCGAGCGCGCTGGTCGCCTCATCGAACACCAGCAGGCGCGGCGCGGTCAGCAGCGCGCGGGCAATGGCGATGCGCTGGCGCTGCCCACCCGACAGATTGGCCCCGCCTTCCTCCACCCGCGTTTCATACGATAGCGGCAGGCGGCGGATGAATTCCTCCGCACCGGCCAGGTGCGCGGTGGCCACCACCTCCTCCAGGCTCGCCTCCGGCCGGGCGGCTGCGATGTTGTCGCGGATGGTGCCGCGGAACAGCATGTTCTCCTGCAACACCACGCCGATGCCGCGGCGCAAATGGCCGAGATCGATGTGGCGGATGTCCACGCCGTCGACCAGGATGACCCCCTGTTGCGGCAGTTCGATACCCTGGATCAGCCGGGTCAGCGTGGTTTTGCCGGAACCCGAGCGGCCGACGATGCCGATCACCTGGCCGGGTTCGATCTCAAAGGTCACGCCGTCGAGTGCGGGCGACAGCGCGCCGGGATAGGTAAAGCGCACGCCCTCGAAACGTAGGCTGCCAGAGATCGCCGGGCGGGCGGGGCGGGCCTGCACCGCGCGTTCGGACGGGCGGTCCATGATGGTGGCCAGCATCCGCACCGACAGCGCCGCCTCCTGGTACTCGCTGATCAAGGTGACCATCTGCACCAGCGGCCCGCTGACCCGCCCCGACAGCATGGTGAAGGCGACCAAGGCACCCAGGCTCAACGTGCCGTCGAAGGCCAGCAGCGCGCCGAGGCCCAGCACGCTCACCTGCATCAGCTTCTCCAGCAGCCCGGTGGCGGCACCGGCCAGGGCACCGATGCCGCCGACCTCCCATTGCCGGCGCACCGCACGGGCCAGGCTGATGTCCCAGGCGCGCTGGCGCGTGTGTTCCAGCACCAGGGCCTTGACCGCGCGCATGTTGTGCAGCGTCTCCACCAGCTGGGCCTGGCGCTCCGCCTCGGCGGCGTACAAATCGGACAGGCGGCGGCGGAACAGCGGCACCAGGGCGGCGATGCAGCCGGCGATGGCGGCGGCAAAGCCCAGCACCACCAGGGTCAGCACGCCGGAATACAACGCCAGCAGCACCAGCAGCACCGGCAGCAGGGCGGCATCCAGCATGGTCTGGAATAGCCGTCCGGTCAGGAAATGGCGCAGCTTCTCGGTCTGTTGCAGATGGCGCGCCAGCACGCCGGCGGCACTGGATTCGAACACCGACAGCGGCAGCGACAGCAGGTGGGCGAAACTGCGCGCACCCAGCCGGGCATCCACCTTGCCGCCGGCCAACAGCATCAGCCGCTGGCGCACATAGAAGAACCCCGCGTCGAACACTGCCAGCAAGACGAACAGCCCGACCACCACCGCCAGCGTGTTGCGGGCCTGGTGCGCCACCACCCGGTCGATCAGCACCTGCAACAGTAGCGGGATGGCAAAACCGATCAGGTTGGAGACCACCGCCGCCACCCCCACCCCGGCCAGCAGCCCGCGCTGGCGCAGCAGTTCGGGAATGAACCACCTGAGCCCGAAAGGTTGGTTCTCGTCGGTCATGCGCGGCGCACGGCGGGCGAGCAGCAGGGTGCCAGACCAGCTGGCGACAAACGCCGCGCGCGGCAGCAATTGTACCCCCAGCGCCTCGCGCTGCGGGTCAAGGATCGCGGCGGCATCGCCCCCCTCGGCCGGGCCGGCATGCACCAGGATGACCCAGCGTCCGTCCGTCATCCGCGCCAGCGCCGGCGCCGCGGTGCCGAGCGATGCCGCCTTGGCCCAGCCACAGCCGGCCAGCACCCGGGCGTGGAACCCGGCCCCATGCAGCGCCCGTCGCAACGGTTCGGTCATGTCGCCGTCGGCCACGACCGGCAGCGCCTCGGGCGCCAGATGCACGCCGTGGTGATGGGCAATCAGGAAGGCGCAGCGCAGCGCGGTCAGCTGCGGCGCCAGCAGGGCGTCGGGGACGGTCACGCCCGCATCCTGGGCGGGCCGGGTTAGCAAAGGATGAAATCGCGCGCGATCGGGCGGGACGCGACGCGTGACAACAACGAAAAAGAGCGCCGGACCCTGCGGCCCCGCCACGGCGGCTTCGCCGTGGCCGGCGCCCCCCGTTCGCCGGCCCGGCGGTCAGACCTTGATGATCTTCCGGGCCGCCA
Source organism: Acetobacterales bacterium (assembly GCA_038331165.1). Lineage (GTDB taxonomy): Bacteria > Pseudomonadota > Alphaproteobacteria > Acetobacterales > Acetobacteraceae > CAMDGX01. Next base: position 195 of record JBBQOT010000196.1, on the reverse strand, counting down.
TCGCATCGATATCCGCATCGCTGTAGCCGTGCGCCAGCAGCACCTCGCGGGTGTGCTCGCCTAGGGATGGCGCATGGGCACGCGCGCTGCCGCTTTCGAAGGCCGGCAGGCCAGGGATGTTCGGCATCGGCACAAGCTGCGGGACGCCCGGCTGGCTGAGCCAGGCCATGATGCCGGTGGCGGCCACCTGCTCCT
>JBBQOT010000195.1:0-6049 GCA_038331165.1 Acetobacterales bacterium | reverse complement strand
CTGGACCTTAGTACATTCTTATAAATGGGTTTCCAAAGGCCGTCGGCCTTTGGTGGGTCCAGGGCGAAGCCCTGGCCTTGCCTTCTCCCAAAGGTCAATCACAAGCCCGACGGATATCAGCGTTTCACCCCCGTTTGATTGCGGATCACGTCGCGCACCCCGCCTGCCGCCTCCTGTGCCACCACCATCGCCACATCGGCCCACAGCCCGGCCAGCGTGCCGCGCGGCACTTGGTTCAGCTGCGCCACCTGCCCCGCCTCGGCCCCCTTGCCGTCGGCCACCTTCCAGCGGATTTCCACCCGCTGCTGCCCGCCAGCGACGTTCTCCACCACCACCTCGCCGGCCACCGCGTAGTCCGCACCGTCGGGCTTGTCCTGCACCAGCAGGCCCAGTCTGCCCAACTGGTCGCGCATGTGCAGCGCCAGCGAGCGGTTGCCGTCGCCGGGGGCGCCCACCACCGGGTGCAGCAACACCCGGACCGGTCGGTTCACCAGGCTGTTCGGGTCGGCATCGCGCCGCGCCGCCTCGATTCCGGCGAGCAGGGCGGCCACGGTGGGCGCGGCCTCGCGGGCGGCCCGGCGCAAGGTCTCGGGCGACTCCTCAGCCCAGGCGGACGCCGCCACCGGCGCCACGTCGGCCCGGCCTTTTTCGGCGCCGGACGGGTCGCGCACGCGAAACCCCGGCACCACCTGCGCCCCGCGCAGCTCGGCCACCAGCTCCAGCCGCCAATCGCCCGGCCGCACCGACTCAGCCACCGCCGGCAGCGCCTCGTCCTGCATCGCCGCAGCCACGGCCGCGGCATACTGCGCGGCCCCTGCACTGGTCAGCAACGCCTCCCCCGGCGGCGGCACCGCCAACCGCGCCGGCGGCGGCTGGGCCAGTCGCGACGCCAACAGCCCCGGCCGCCCCTCGAACGGCCGCGGCAAATCACCGCACCCGGCCAGGGCGAGCAACACGAGAACGCTACGCCACAACACAGGACACCAACATCGCCAGCACGATCATCACCAGGAACATCCATATGTAGGGCATCGCGGGATACTCACAGAAGGAAGGCGAGGGCGCTGCCGTCGCGGCGCGAAGCCGCGCCACGGGACCCGCTGGGGCTGAACCCCAGGCCCCATCACTACAACACAACCACCGACATCTGGTGGCCGATCGGCCCGCCGCCGGCAAGGGTGCGGCGCCGATGGCTGAAGAACCGATCTTCCTCGGCCATCGTGTCCCGGCCCAGCACGTTCACCGTTCCCGCCCCGGCCGCGCGCAGCCGGTGGCCGCAATACCCCGCCAGATCGAACTGCCAACGCTCCGCCCGCCGCCCTTCGGCGAAGAACCTCGCATCCGCCGCATCATGCGCCAGCACGGCGTCGCGCAAATCGGCCGCCACCTCATAGCTCGCCTGGCCGATGCACGGCCCAACCGCGGCCGCGATGCGCTCCCGCCGCGCCCCCAGCGCCTCCATCGCTTCGATTGTCGCCTCCAGGACGCCGGCCACCGCACCGCGCCAGCCCGCATGCGCGCCGCCGACCACGCCCGCCTCGGCGTCGGCAAACAACACCGGGGCGCAATCGGCGGTGACGATGCCAATGGCGATCCCTGCCCGGTCGGTCACCGCCGCATCGGCGCGTGGTCCCTGGCCCGGCAGCCAAGGCGCCGCCACCCGCACCACCTCGATGCCATGCACCTGCGTCAGCCCCACCAGCCGGTCGGGATCGGCACCGAGCACCCGCGCCGCCCGCGCCCGGTTCTCCAGCACCTTTTCGCGCGCATCCTGCCCGGCCAGTGCGCAGTTCAGGCTGCCATAGGGCCCCTGCGACACCCCGCCGCGCCGGGTGAAGAAGCCATGCCGGGCCGGCAAACCCGGCGACGTGACAAACTCTGCTTCACTCATGCGGCAAATCCCGGAAGGGGGGGCAGGCCAGGGTGGCAAACCGTCATAGCCTTGAACAGCCGCCCCATCAGATGGGGCTCGGCCAGGCGCTGCGCCGCCTGCATCAGCGCCCCTGCCCGCGCCGGCGGCTGGGGGCGCGCCAGCGCCCGGCTGCGTTCCAACAACCCCAGCCGCATCAGGAACACCCCCTGCGGAACCGGTCCCTGCACCGCCGCCCCGGCGTCGCGCGCGACCTCAGCCAGCGCCTGGAAATCAACATGGGCGGTCAGGTCGGCCGTTCCCGGATCGACCAGCGGATCGGCCGGCTGCCCATCGCGCAACGCTTGCAAACTGTCGCCCGGCGCCGAAAGCTCCGGCCCATAATCGATGATCAGCGCCACCCCACCTTGCGCCACGATCCGCGCCGCCAGCCCTCGCACCATGGCGCGCGCAGCGTCGCTCCATTCCACCACTTCGCCGTCGCCGGCCGCCACCGTTGGCGGCGGCGCACAGGGCAACTCCACGAAGGCCGCTGCGGCGACATGCCGCTCCACCCATCCGGCGCCGCGCCGCACGCATTGGCGGATCGGCAGTGCATCTAGGAACTCGTTGGCCAGCAGCACCAGCGGTGCGTCGGGCACATCCTCCAGTCGGTCATGCCACACCGCATCCGCCACCACCGAAGCCTGCCGCGCGCGCAGGCTGGGCGAGGTCTCCACCAGATGCACCGTGGCCGCCAAGCCCGGCGACGCCCGCCGCAGCACGCGCAGCGCGTCGGCCATCAGCGTGCCGCGGCCCGGCCCGGCCTCGGCCAGGATGGCGTCGGCCGGTGCGCCCATCGCCTGCCACGCCATCGCCGCCCAGGCCCCCAGCAACTCGCCGAATACCTGGGAGATCTCCGGCGCGGTGGTGAACCCGCCCAACGGGTCCGGCCGCGCGTAATAGGCCGCATTGGCGCGGGCCATGAACGCGTCCAGCCGTTCCATCACCCCAGGTGCTCCAGTGCAACCGGCAGCAAGGCCAGGGCTTTGCCCTGGACCCACCAAAGGCCGACGGCCTTTGGAAACCCATTTGTTATTTTACATTCAAGGTCCAGGGGCTTGGCCCCTGGCGGGGTCCGGGGCAGCGCCCCGTCTTGCCTGTCCACTGTTCGTTCTCAACGCGCTCTGCCACGAACGCTCACTTGGCCCGCGCGATCAACACCAGCCCGGCTGCCAGCATCGGCAGGCTGAGCACCTGCCCCATCGTCGCCCCGGCAAACAGGAACCCCAGGAACGGGTCCGGCGCGCGAAAAACCTCGCCGGCGATGCGGGCAATCGCGTAGCCGGTAAGGAACACCCCGGTCAGCAGCCCCGCCCGCGCACGCACCGCATCGCGTCGGCTCAGCACCACCATCACCGCCAGCAGCACCAGCCCTTCCAGCACCGCCTGGTACAGTTGACTCGGATGGCGCAGAGCCGGCCCCGCGCCATCGAACCGCACCGCCCAGGGCAGCCAGGCCGGCGCCTCGCGTCCCCACAACTCGCCGTTCATGAAATTGGCGACCCGCCCCAGCCCCAGCCCGACCGGCGCCACCACCGCGATGCGGTCGGCGAAGCCCCACAGCGAAATCGATCGCCGGCGGCAGAAGATCACCGTCGCGATCGCCACCCCCAGCATGCCTCCATGAAACGACATGCCGCCGTGCCAGACGGCAAAGATCTCCAGCGGTTCGGCCAGGTAGCGCACCGGCTGATAGAACAGCACGTAGCCCAGCCGCCCCCCCAGCACCACGCCGATGGTCGCCCAGGTCAGGAATTCGTCCACCTGCAGCGGCGTCGCCACCGCCGGCGCCCGCTGCGCCAGCCGCCGCACCCAGCGCCAGCCGATCACTAGCCCACCGATATAGGCCAGCGCATACCAGCGCAGTACCAGCGGGCCGAGGGCCAGAAACGTCGTGTTGTCGGGGAAGAACGTCATCACGCATGCCCATCGGGATCGGCGCCAAGGAGTGCTGCGTAGCGCGCGACACCTTCCTCCAGCGCGGTGAACTGGCCGCCGAACCCGGCCGCGCGCAGCCGGGCGATCGGCGCCTCGGTGAAGCTTTGGTAGATGCCGCGCAGCGCGTCGGGCATGTCGATGAACTCCACGCGGGGCTGGATGCCGGTTTCGCGGCATACTGCATCGGCCACCGCGCGATAGGTTCGGGCCTGCCCGGTGCCCAGGTTGAAAAGCCCGCTCACGCCGGGGTGGTCCATCAGCCACAGCATCACATCCACCGTGTCGCCCACCCAGATGAAATCGCGCCGCTGCTCGCCGTCGGCGACGTCGGGACGGTCCGAGCGGAACAGCCGCGGCGCACGGCCGGCGCGCACCTCGTCCAGCTTCACCTTCACGACCGAGATCATCGCGCCCTTGTGCGCCTCGTTGGGGCCATAGACGTTGAAGAACTTCAAGCCCGCCCATTGCGGCGGCCGCGCGGCACCACCGGCCACGCCGCGCGCCACCGCAAGGTCGAAGGCATGCTTGCTCCAGCCGTACAGGTTCAGCGGCCGCAGCCGGTCCAGCCCCTCCAGCCCGTCCTCGAAGCCCTGGCTGCCATCGCCATAGGTCGCAGCGGACGAGGCATAGACCATGCGCACCCCGCGCGAAGCACACCAGCGCCACAGCATCAGCGGCAGCTCGACGTTCACGCCCCATACCAGGTCACCATCAGTCGCCGTGGTCGCGCTGATCGCACCCAGGTGAAACACCATCTCCAGCGGCGGGTGGGTGGCGAGGAAATCCTCCAGCGCTTCGGGCGCCACGATGCGGGCCGGCGGGTGGGACATCAGGTTGCGCCACTTGCCCTGGCCGCGCAGACGGTCCACGACAACTGTCTCCAGCCCCCGTCGCGCCAGGGCCGCATGCAGATTCGAGCCGATAAAGCCGGCGCCGCCGGTGACCAGGATCATGGAAGCGGGGTATATCGTTCCCTGCCGATGCCGCAAAGCCGCCAGACGCGGGTGACCGCAGGAGAGTGCCATGGCTGAACGCCCCCGACTGCTCGACGATCTCGCCGGTATTGCCGGCGGCGCCGTCTCCGCCCTGGCCGGCCTGCGCGACGAGGCCGAGGCGTTGGTGCGCGCGCGGGTGGACGAGGCCTTGCGCCGGCTCGACCTGGTGCGTCGCGAGGAGTTCGATGCGGTGGCCGAAATGGCCGCCAACGCCCGTGCTGCGCAGGAAGCCGCCGAGATCCGGCTGACCGCGCTGGAGGCCAAGCTCGACGCCCTGACCCGCTCGCCCGGCGGCGGTGGGCCGGGGATGATCGTGTAAAAAGGGAAAGGCGAGGGCGCTGCCGTCGCGGCGCGAAGCCGCGCCACGGGACCCGCAAAGGGTCCGAGACCCTTTGATCCCATTTCCTTTGGTGGCCGTGCCCGTGGCCACCAGTCGAACCCGTGTATCAATCTGGCGTTGCTGGCGTAGTCAAGAGAATTCGTAGCGTTACCAAATTACCAACCTATTGGAATTTTTAGCTTTTCTTGGAAAGAACGGTCCAGCGGCTTGGCCCGTCGCGCGAAGGCGCGCTCGGGACCTGGCGGATCTGGGAAGAGCCCAGCCTCCCTCATCTACGTGCCTATGGGGCAGAGCCCTGAGCTTCCAATCTTCGTACACTGGATTAAGATAAGAATGTTGCCATTTGATTCGGTCTTGCGGCACCCCCCGGCGGCTGCGTAGGGTTCCCGCCATGCACCCCCGCACGATTCGCGGCGCCCACCCCTATTGGGAGACTCCGATGTCCGCCCATATCGCCGACGGCTACGCCGATATTGCCGCCAACCCGCTGGACGTGATCGAGCAGATCGTCGCCGCCAACGACTGGATCTGCGACCGGCGCAGCGACTCCGAGATGGCCGCCGAGGCGCCAGGGCGCTGGTGCGACTATGGGCTTTACTTCAGTTGGTCTAATGAAATCAGTGCCATGCACTTCACCTGCGCCTTCGACCTGAAGGTGCCGGAAAAGCGGCGCGCGGCGCTGTACGAGCTGCTGGCACTGGCTAACGACCGGCTGTGGATCGGCCATTTCGGCATGGACGCCACCGACGGCATGCCGGTGTTCCGCCATTCCGTGCTGCTGCGCGGCGCGCCGGGGGCCTCGGCCGAAAGCCTGGAGGACATGGTGGACATCGCCATCAGCGAATGCGAGCGGTTCTTCCCGGC
>JBBQOT010000194.1:0-6056 GCA_038331165.1 Acetobacterales bacterium | reverse complement strand
AATTCGGCATACGAATCCCACCCCATCGCCCCGGTCGCCAGCGCGGTCGACAGCACGAACGCCCCGGAAAACTGCCCGTCCACCACGTTCTGCGGGTTGATCCGCTTCTCCCGCGGCTCGCCCACCAGGATCATGCCCGAGCGCGAGGTGCCATAGGTGATGCTCTCCACCTCCTCGGGCCGCAGCCCATGCTCGGCCCGCAAAGCCAGCATGGCGTCGATCCCGGCATGGCCGTAGCGGCACGACGGATACGGCTTCACCGCGGTCTTCATCAGCTCGAACACCACGCCCAAATCCTCGACGGCCCGCTCCGGAATGGGGGAGGGCGCATAGGCGGCCAGGAACCCGGCGCGGCCCTCCAACGCCTCGGCCGCCCCCTTGAATCCTTCGCGCGCCAAAGTGGCCGCTGTCAGCCCGGCCATCGCCGCCCAGCCGACCTGGAAGCGCTTGGTCCAGGCGCCGTTGGCCAGGAACTGCAAACTCCCCGCCGACTGGCTCAGCGCGATGCCCATCGCCGAGGCGATCTCGTCGCCCGACAGCCCGAAAACCCGCCCCGCCGCTGCCGCCGCCCCGAACGCCCCGCAGGTTGCCGTGGGATGAAAGCCGCGCTGGTAATGCGCGCCGGCCGGCAGGGCCAAGGCCACCCGGCAGGTCACCTCATAGCCGGCGATGATCGCCGCCAGCACGTCGGCCCCCGTTGCCCCGGCCATCTCGCCCGCCGCCAGCGCCGCCGGGATCACCGGCGCGCCGGGATGCAGCGACCCCGCGGCATGGGTGTCGTCGAAATCCAGCGAATGGGCCAACACCCCGTTCAGCATCGCCGCCCCGGCCGGCGACCAGCCCCGCGCCTCGGCGAACACCGCGCAGTCGCCGCGATCCAGCCCCAGCGCCTGCGCCGCCGCGAACAATGCCGGCGTGCTCTCGGCATCGACGCGGGCGCGGACCATGTTCCCCACCAGGTCCAGCACCAGAAACCGGGCGCGGGTGACCACCTCGGGCGGCAGCGTGTCGAGCCGGATGGCCGACGAGAAGTCGGACAGAATCTGGGTAATGGACATGGCGCGCTCCCCGGGATCGTCGGCGCAATCTCCACAGAAATCCGCCTAGCTGCAAGATGATGCCGGCCGGAGATTGCCGCCGACTCCACCCGCGTGGCACATCCTCGGCCATGCTCCATCGCCGCACCCTGCTGGCCGCCCCGCTTGTCGCCCTTGCGCCGCCCGCGCTGGCGCAAGCACCGCGCCCCCAACCAGCCGCAAAGCCGGAAGCCAGCTTCCTGCCCTACATCGACGGGGTGAAGGCCGAGGCGCTGAAGGCCGGCATCCGGCAAACGACCCTCGACACCGCCTTTCGCGGCATCCGCACCCCCAATGCAAAGGTGATCGAGCTCGACCGCCGCCAGCCGGAATTCACCCTCACCTGGGAGCAGTATCGGCAGAAGGTGATCTCCGACGCCCGCATCGCCCGCGGCCGCGAGCACTATGCCCGGCATCGCGCTGTGATCACCGAGATCTGCGCGCGCTACCGTCTGCATCCGGCGCCGCTGATGGGCATCTGGGGGTTGGAATCCGGCTATGGCCAGTTCACCGGCGGGTTCAACGTCATTGAATCGCTCGCCACCCTGGCGTGGGAAGGCCGGCGCGCGGCGTTTTTCCGCACCCAGTTGCTGAACGCCCTGCGCATTATCGACGCCGGCGACATCGCGGCCGAGCGCATGCTGGGCAGCTATGCCGGCGCCATGGGCCAGCCGCAATTCATGCCCGACAGCTTCCTGCGATTCGCGGTGGACCACGACGGCAATGGGCGGCGCGATTTGTGGAACGACGTGGGCGACATCGTCGCCTCGATGGCCAACTATCTGTCGAAGTCGGGCTGGGCGCCACCTCTGGGCTGGGGGCAGAAGCTGCGCCTGCCGGCGGGGTTCGACCCGGCGCTGACCGGGCGCGACAACCGCAAGCCGACGGGGGAATGGGCGCGGCTGGGCGTGCGGCCAGCCGCGGCGGTGCCAGCCGAGGCCCAGGCCGCGGTGCTGCTGCCGGATGGGGCAGGGGGCGAGGCGTTTCTGGTGTTCCACCCGAATTTCCAGGCGATCCGCCGCTACAACCCATCGGATTTCTACGCGCTGGCCGTGGGCCTGATCGGCGATGCCGTGGTGGGGGCATGAGGATGCTGCTGTTGCTGTGCGCGCTGGCGGGCCTGGCCGGTTGCGGCATGTCCGGCGGCGGTGCGAGCCGCTACGTGGTCGGCGCGCCCTATCAGGTGGGCGGGCTGTGGCGCTACCCGGCCGAGACGTTCACGTTGAGCGAAACCGGCATCGCCACTGTCACCAGCAAGGGCGGCGCCACCGCCAATGGCGAGAGCTTCGATGCCGGCAACCTCGCCGCCAGCCACCGCACGCTGCAACTGCCGGCGCTTGCCCGGCTGACCAACCTGGAGAATGGCCGCCAGGTGGTGGTGCGCATCAACGACCGCGGCCCGGCCGACCCGGCCCGGCTGGTGGGCGTCACGCGCCGGGTGGCGGAGTTGCTGGCGGCGGCCAACCCGCAGGCTTTCCGCGTCGGGCTACTGGTGCTGGAGGCGGAAAGCCGCCAGCTTGCCGCCGAGCTTCAGGGCAGTGCCGTGTCTGCACCGCCGCCGCTCCAGGTCGCCGCCGCACCGCGCGGCGGGGTGCAGACAGAATCATTGGCACCGCCCGGTGGCGCGGCTGCCGGCCGCCAGCGCACCGCCAGCCCCGCCCCGCTGGCCGCCATGCCGGCCACGGCCACGCCCGCGGCGGCCATCATTCCGCTGCGGCTGCCGGAACAGGTGACCCAGGGCTCGGGCCGCCCAGGACCGCTGGCCATTGAGTGCGGTGCCTTCGGCAGCACCCAGGCGGCCGAGATCATGCGCGCGCGCCTGGCCGGCTTCGGCGCGCGCTTGCAGGCCGACTACAACGCCCCGCGCGACCGCTCGGTGGTGGTTCGCATCGGCCCGCACACCACGCTGGCACAGGCCGAGGGCGTGCTGCGCCGGGTGCTGCCGGCCGGCTGCCTGGACGGTCGGATTGTGGTCGAGTAACCCGGCGGCGCAGATTAGGATGCGCTGGAACCCAGGAGTCTCCGCTGTGCTGAAGCGTCGCCACGTGCTCGCCGCCAGCCTGTTGGCCGGCACGGCCCTTACCGCAGCAGGGTCGGCCGTCGCGCAACCGGCCCAGCCCGCGCGGCCGCCGGTGCGCCCGCCGGGCGGGCAGGGTGCCCGTCCGCCCGGCCGCGCCGGCCGCTCGGCCACGCCGCAGCCGGCAGGCAGCCCGGCCACCACGCCGCTGGGGCCGCTGGACACCGCGGCCAAGTTCGCGGTGATTATCGATTATACCACCGGCGCCGTGCTGCTGGAAAAGGACGCCGACGTGGCGATGGTGCCGTCGTCGATGACCAAGCTGATGACCGCCTATCTCGTCTATGAATTGCTGCGCGCCGGCCGGCTGCAACTGACCCAGGAGCTGCCCGTCAGCGAGCGCGCCTGGCGCATGGGCGGCAGCAAGATGTTCGTCCAGATCGGCACCCAGGTGAAGGTGGAGGATCTGATCCGCGGGGTGATCGTGCAATCGGGCAACGATGCCTGCATCGTGCTGGCCGAGGGCATCGCCGGCTCGGAGGAGCAGTTCGCGGAACTGATGACGCAGAAGGCGCGCGACCTGGGGCTGGAACGCACGACATTCCGCAACTCCACCGGCTGGCCGCATCCGGAACACCGCAGCACCGCACGCGACATCGCGGTGCTGGCGCGGCGGATCATTCGTGATTTTCCCGAGTACTACCATTACGACGCCGAGAAAAGCTTCAAGTACAACGGGATCGATCAACCGAATCGCAATCCGCTGGTGCAGAAGAACCTCGCCGACGGGCTGAAGACCGGGCACACCGAGGATGCCGGCTACGGGCTGGTGGCCAGTGCCGAACGCGCCGGGCGGCGGGTGATCCTGATGGTGAACGGGCTGAACACCATGCGCGAGCGCGCCGAGGAGAGCGAGCGCCTGCTGGAATGGGCGTTCCGCGAGTTCGAGAACGTGACCCTGTTCACCGCCGGCGACGTGGTGGAGCAGGCGCCGGTGCATCTGGGCGCCAGCGCCACGGTGCCGCTGGTCGGCGGCCGCGACCTGGTGGTGACCATGCCACGCGGCTGGCGCAACCGGGCGAAGGTCACGCTGGCCTATACCTCGCCGGTGCCGGCACCGGTGCAGCGTGGCACGCGGCTGGGTCAGTTGAGTGTCAGCGGCCCTGGCGTGCCGGAGCTGGAAGTGCCGTTGCTGGCCGGCGCCGATGTGGCCCGGTTGGGCCTGCCGGGGCGGGCGATGGCGGTGGTGACGCGCATGCTGACCGGCGGCTGAGCGTGGGCGGGCCAAAGCGGGGGCCGGGGCGCTTCATCACGCTGGAGGGCGGCGAGGGTGCGGGCAAGTCGACCCAGGCCCGGCGCCTCGCCGCTTCGCTGGCGGACATGGGGCTGGCGGTGTTGCTGACTCGTGAGCCCGGCGGCGCGCCGGGTGCTGAGCATCTGCGCCAGTTGCTGCTGGACGGGGCCATCGACTGGTCGCCGCAAGCGGAAACCCTGCTGCACTTCGCCGCCCGCGCCGAGCACGTGGAACGCACCATCCTGCCGGCGCTGGAGGCGGGCATGTGGGTGGTGTGCGACCGCTTCGCCGACAGCACCATGGTCTACCAGGGCTGGGGGCAGGGGGCGGACCGCGGCGCCATCGCCACCCTGACCGCCATGTTGCGCGCGCGCCCGCACCTTACCCTGGTGCTCGATGTCTCGGTTGAGACCACCCTGGCCCGGCTGGCCCAGCGCGGTGCCGCCGCCGACCGCTATGAACGCCTCGGTGCCGCATTCTTCGCCACTATCCGCGACGGTTTTCGCGCCGTCGCCCGCGATGACTTCGAGCGCTGCGCCGTGATCGATGCCGAACCCGACGAGGATGCGGTCGCCGCCGAGATTCTCCAGGCCGTGGATGTGCGCCTGGCGCCCGGGGTTCGTTGGTGAGCCCGCCTTCCCCCCGCGCCAACCCCTTGCTGCTGGGCCACGAAGCCACCGAGGCGATGCTGGCCGAGGCCATCCGCGCCGGGCGGCTGCACCATGCCTGGTTGATTACCGGCCCCGAAGGCATCGGCAAGGCAACACTGGCCTTCCGCTTCGCCCGCCGCCTGTTGGCCGGTGGTTCGCCTGCCGACGACCTCGCGTTGCCGGACAGACACCCCACTTTCCGCCGTGTGGCCGCCGCCAGCCATGCCGACCTGCTGACCGTCGAGCGCACGCTGAATGAACGCGGCAAGCTGCGCGCCGAGATCGTCATCGACGACGTGCGCAAGGTGGCCGACTTCCTGCGCCGGACCCCGGCCGAGGGCGGCTGGCGCGTGGTGGTGCTGGATGGCGCCGAAGACCTCAACCGCAACGCCGCCAACGCGCTGCTGAAAGTGCTGGAGGAGCCGCCGCCGCGCGCCATTCTGCTGCTGGTGTGCTCGGCCGCCGGCCGGCTGATGCCGACCATCCGCAGCCGCTGCCGCAAATTGCCGCTGGGCCCGCTGGATGAAAAGACGGTGCGCACGCTGCTGACCCGCTATCAGCCCGATCTGCCCGAAGACGACACCGCAAGGATCGCGGCGATTGCCGAAGGCTCGATCGGGCGCGCGCTGGCGCTGGCCGCGGGCGGTGGCGTGACCCAGGCCGGGCTGGTTGACGATATCCTGGCCAACCTGGACAAGCTCGATATTGGGCGCGCCCATGCGGTGGCCGATGCGCTGGGGCGCGACGAGGATGCGTTCTCGACCTTCATGGACCTGCTGGCCGCGGGCCTGGCCGCCGCGGTGCGCGATGCCGCGCGCGGGCACGAGGACCCGGATCAGGCAAGGCTGCTCGGCGCCCGGCCCCTTGCTGCTTGGGTCGACGTGTGGCACGCGCTGAAACGCCTGCAGACCGAGACCGAGGATGCCTACCTGGACAAGCGCCAGGCTGTTGTCAGCGGGTTGAGCATGCTGGCGCGGGATCGGTAAAGGCCAGGGCTTGGCCCTGGACCCACCAGGGGC
>JBBQOT010000193.1:0-6098 GCA_038331165.1 Acetobacterales bacterium | reverse complement strand
CTCACCTCCGGCTACAACCAAGCAGCCAGCGTGTTCCCCATCGTGGTGGCGGCCCCGCGCTTCTTCTCCGGTGAAATCTCGCTGGGCGAGCTCACCCAGACCGCCGGCGCCTTCGGGCGGGTGGAGGATTCGCTGTCATTCTTCGTCAACGCATACCGCTCGCTGGCTTCATGGCGAGCGACCGTCGGGCGGCTGGCCGGGTTCCGCTACAGCATCGAGGCAGCGCATGCGGCCGCCCAGGGCGGCCAGGGCGTGGCTGTCGCCGCAGGCGCTGGGCCGACATGGCGCCTGCGGGACATGACACTGGACCTGCCGGACGGGCGGCGGGTGCTGGGCGAGCAGGACATGGCGCTATCGGCTGGCGAGTCGGTGGTGGTCACCGGGCGGTCGGGCGGCGGCAAGTCCACGCTGTTCCGGGCGATGGCGGGCATATGGCCGTTCGGCGCCGGCACGGTCGAGCGCCCGCCAGGCACCCACATGTTCCTGCCGCAACGGCCCTACTTGCCTCTGGGCACGCTGCGCGCCGTGGTGGCGTACCCCGCAGCGCCCGATGCCTATGCCGACGCGGAAATCACCACTGTGCTGGCTGCCGTCGGGCTGGAGCACCTGTCGCCCCGGCTGGACGACGACGCACCCTGGGCCCAGCGCCTGTCGGGCGGCGAGCAACAGCGCGTGGCCGTGGCGCGCGCATTGCTGGCGCGGCCGGACTGGCTGTTCCTCGACGAGGCGACGGCCAGCCTCGACCCCGAGGCCGAAGCCCAGCTCTACGCCCTGCTGCGGCGCCATCTGCCCGACACCACCATCGTCTCGATCGCCCACCGCCCGTCGGTGGCCGACCTGCACGACCGCCGGCTGGTGCTGGAGCCAGGCACCGGCGGCGGCCGGCTGCGCGAGGTGGCCACACCGCAGGGACCGGCGACATGAGCCTGTATCGCCGGGCGCTGCTCGCGGCACTGCCAGCAGGGCTCCTGATCGGCGCGGCGCGGGCGCAGGAGCGCGCCATCCCCCCTGCCCCACGGCCCGACCCGCTGCCGGCGCCGCAGACCACGCGCCATACCCTGACCCTGGGCGGACGGGTGCTACGCTTCACCGCCACGGCCGGCAGCGTGACCCTGACCGACGGCCAAGGCGTGGCGCAGGCCGCCGTGGGCTACATCGCCTATACGCTCGACGGGGCGGAAGCGGCGACGCGGCCGGTGACGTTCGCGATCAATGGCGGGCCGGGCGCCTCCTCCGCCTGGCTCCACCTGGGCGCGCTGGGGCCATGGCGGTTGGAACTGGCTGGCGCCGCCCCCTCCGCTTCGCCACGGCTGCTGGACAACGAGCAGACCTGGCTGGATTTCACCGACCTGGTGTTCATCGACCCCGTCGGCACCGGCTACAGCCGCTTCCTGGTGCCGGGCGAGGACCTGCGCAAGCGCGTCTGGTCGGTGCCCGGCGACATCGAGTCGATCGCCGGTGCCATCCGCCGCTGGCTGATCCAGGCCGGGCGCATGGCCGCGCCGAAATTCCTGATCGGCGAAAGTTACGGCGGCTTTCGCGGCCCCCGGTTGGCGCGCAGCCTGGCCCAAACGCACGGCGTCGGGCTGGCCGGGCTGGTGCTGGTCTCCCCGGTGCTGGATTTCGGCGGCCGCAGCAACGCGATGGAACCGTTGTACTGGGCGTTCACCCTGCCCACCCTGGCGGCGGCCGCGCGGCGCGCCGGCGGGCGGGCCGAGTTGGCCGATGCCGAAGCCTATGCGAGTGGCGACTACATGGCCGATCTGCTGCGCGGCACCGACCCGGCCGCGGTGGCGCGGCGCAGCGCGCGGGTGGCCACCTTCACCGGCCTCGACCCCGCCGTGGTACGGCGGCACGGCGGCATGGTCGACGGGCCGATCTACCAGCGCCAAGCCGCACCCGGCGGGCTGCCAAGCCTGTACGACCTCGACGTGACCATAGCGGACCCCGAGCCGACAGCCCCCTACAGCCGCCAGCCCGATGCGGTGCTGGATGCCCTGCGCGCGCCGTTGACCGCGGCGATGATGGAAGTCTACACGCAGCGCCTCGGCTGGCGGGTCGACGCGCCATACGAATTGCTGAGCGAAGCGGTGAACCGCGCCTGGGACTGGGGCAGCGGGCGCACGGCGGCGGAGGCGATGAGCCACCTGCGCAGCGCCCTGGCGCTCGACCCGGCGCTGCGCGTGGTGGTGGCGCACGGGCTGTACGACGTGGTGACGCCGTATTTCCGCAGCGCGCTGTTGCTCGACACGATCGAGCCGGCGGCCGGGCGCGACCGCGTGGCGCTGCATGCCTGGCCGGGTGGCCACATGTTCTACAGCCGTACCGCCGGCCGGGCGGCGCTGCGCGCAGCGGCGGCGGCGCTCTACCCGTGAGCGCCCCGGACCGGTAGCATCGCCGGGCACCCTGGGAGGCCCCGATGCGCGAACGATTGACCGACGGCCCCGCGCTGCTGGCGCCCGGCATCTACGACGCGCTCTCGGCCGCGCTGTGCGAGGCGGCGGGGTTCGAGGCCGCGTACCTGTCCGGCGCCGCCATCGCCTATACCCTGCTCGGCCGGCCGGATATCGGCCTGGTCTCGGTCACCGAGGTCGCCGCGGTGCTCGGCCGCATCCGCGAGCGGGTGTCCCTGCCGGTGATCGTCGATGCCGATACCGGCTTCGGCAATGCGCTGAACACCCAGCGCACGGTGCGGCTGTTCGAACGCGCCGGTGCGACGATGATCCAGCTGGAGGATCAGACCTTCCCCAAGCGCTGCGGCCACCTGCAAGGCAAGTCGCTGATCCCCGCCGCCGAGATGGTCGGCAAGATCCGCGCCGCGGTGGATGCACGCGACCATGCGCTGATCATGGCGCGCACCGATGCCATCGCCGTCGAAGGCTTCGACCGCGCCCTGGACCGTGCCGAGCTGTACCTGCAAGCCGGCGCCGACGCGCTGTTCATCGAGGCGCCGGAGGACCGCGCCCAGATGCAGGCGATCTGCGACCGCTTCGCCACCCGGGCGCCCTTGCTGGCCAACATGGTCGAGGGCGGGCGCACGCCACTGGCCGCCACCCACGAGCTGGCAGCCCTGGGCTACCGCATCGTGATCTTCCCCGGCGGGCTGGTGCGGGCGCAGGCACGCACGGCACAGGATTATTTCGCCTCGTTGAAGCAACACGGCAGCACCGAGGCATTCCGCAACCGCATGTTCGATTTCCAGGGGCTGCAACAGGTGCTGGGAACGGAAGCCACCCTGGCGGCCGGCAAGGCCTACGAAGGATGAACCCGCTCGACCCCGTCACCCTCGCGGTGCTGAAGGGCCGGCTGGAACAGATCGCCGACGAGATGGACGCCACGCTGTTCCGCCTCGCCTTCAACCCCACCATCGCCGAGGCGCACGACGCCTGCCACGGCATCTACCACGCGACGACCGGCGCCACGTTGATCCAGGGCAAGGGCGGCCTGCCGATCTTCGTCGGCGTGATGGCGTTCGCCGTCGGCGCGGTGATCGCGAAATTCACCGGCGCCCGCGCCCCGCGCGACGGCGATGTCTACATCTTCAACGATCCCTACCTGGGCGGCACGCATTTGTCCGACATGCGGCTGATCCGCCCGGTCTTCGCGGGGGGAAAGCTGTTCTGCTGGCTGGTCAGCGTGGGCCACTGGCACGATGTCGGCGGCGCGGTGCCGGGCAACTACAACCCAGCGGCGACCGAATACTTCCAGGAGGGCGTGCTGATCCCGCCGGTGCGCCTGATGCACGAAGGGGTGATGGAACAGGACATCCTGGACATCATCCTGGCCGCCTCGCGCCTGCCGGCCAGCGCATTGGGCGATCTCAACGCGCATCTCTCGGCGCTGGAACAAGGCCACGCCCGGCTGGCCGCCCTGCTGGCCGAGACCGGTGCGGCAGTGATCGGCGCCGCGCTCGATGAACTGACCGCGCGCGCCGGCCGGCAGATGCGTGCCCACCTGGCCGCCCTGCCCGACGGCGCTTGGTCGGAGGAGGACTGGCTCGACAATGACGGCCGCACCGACGTGCCGCTGCGCATCGCCTGCACGGTGACGAAATCGGGCGAACGATTGACGATCGATTTCGCCGGCTCGGCCGGCGCCTGCGCGGGGCCGGTGAACATCAGCCACGGCACCACGGTGGCCAGCGTCTATGTCGCGCTGAAGCACATCTTTCCCGATGTGGCGGCCAATGCCGGCGTTCTCGACCCCGTCGAGATCATCGTCCCCGCGGGCTCGCTGCTCGACGCACAGCGCCCGGCGCCGGTGGGCGGCTATACCGAGACCATCCTGCGCATCATCGACGTGCTGTTCTGCGCCTTTGCCCGCATCCGCCCGGATGCCGCGTATGGCAACGCCTATGGCACCATCAACGCGCTTTCCATCGCCGGCATGCGCGCCGGAAAACGCTGGGTGATGTTCAGCTTCTTCGGCGGCGGCCACGGCGGCAATGCCGAGGGCGACGGGCTGAGCCACGGCAACCCGCCGATCGCCACCGCCATCATCCCACCGGTGGAGATCATGGAAGCGGCCTATCCCATCAGCTTCACCCGGTGGGCGCTGCGCGAAGGCTCGGGCGGCGACGGCGAGCATCGTGGCGGCCTGGGCGCCGTCTACGAGATCGCGTTGCTGGAGGAACAGGCCGACATCTTCGTCTTCGCCGAGCGCGCCCGCTTCGCCCCGCGCGGCGTGCTCGGCGGCGGTCCCGGCGCGGCGAACGTGGTGGCCTACGAACAGGACGACGGCTGGCACATCCCGAAGCTGGGCTCGAAAATCGTCGGCGTGACGCTGCTGCGCGGCCAGCGTGTGCGGCTGGAAAGCCCCGGCGGCGGCGGCTGGGGCGACCCGGCGCGGCGCGACCCGGCGGCCCGCGCGCGTGACGCCCGCCTGGGCTATCTCGGATGAGCCGCCTGGTGCTCGGCGTCGATGTCGGCGGCACGTTTACCGATCTGTTCCTGTTCGACGAGGCCACCGGCACCGTCCGCACCGCCAAGGTGCCAAGCCAGCGCGGGCGCGAGGCCGAGGGGTTCATCCGCGGCGTCACCGGCATGGCCGATCCAGCCGATATCGCGGCGATCGTGCACGGCACCACCATGGGCACCAATGCCCTGCTGGAACGCAAGGGCGCGCGCGCCGGCCTGATCACCACCGAGGGTTTTCGTGATGTGCTGGAAATGCGACGGCGCGACCGCCGCCAGACCTGGGGCCTGACCGGCAATTTCTCCCCCGTCATCGCGCGCGACATGCGCATCGAGGTGCCCGAACGCACCCTGGCCGACGGCACGATCGCAACGCCGGTTGATCTCGACGCGGTGCGCGATGCGGCACGCCGCCTGCTGGCCGCCGGCGCGGAAGCCTTATGCGTGATCTTCCTGCACAGCTATGCCAATCCCGCCAACGAACGCGCGGCACTGGCCGCCCTCCAGGACATCTGGCCGACGCCGCATGTGGCGATCTCGTCCGACATCCTGCCGGAAATCCGCGAGTTCGAACGCACCAGCACCACCGCATTGAACGCGGTTCTGCAACCCGTCGTCGGCGGCTACCTTTCCGCTCTCGATACGGCCTTGCGCGGGGAAAAATTCGCCGGCGAACTGCTGATCGTCCAATCCAACGGCGGCGTCATGGCGCTCGACACCGCCGCCCGCCTGCCGGTGCGGACAGCGCTGTCCGGCCCGGCGGCGGGTGTGATCGCGGCGGCGCATATCGCCCGCCAGGCCGGGTTTGCCGATGTCATCACCGGCGATGTCGGCGGCACCAGCTTCGATGTCTCGCTGATCGAGGCCGGCCTGCCCGCGCTGGCTGCCCAGACCACGCTGGATTTCGGCGTGGTCGTGCGCACGCCGATGATCGAGATCACCACCATCGGCGCCGGTGGCGGCTCGATCGCGCGGGTCGACGCGGCCGGCATCCTGCAGGTGGGGCCGCAGAGTGCCGGCTCGGTGCCGGGGCCGGTGTGCTACGCCGCCGGCGGCACTCTCCCGACGGTCACCGACGCCAACGTCGTGCTGGGCCGCATCAACGCCGACCGCCCGATCGGCGGGCAGTTGGTGCGGCTGGACGCCGCCGCCGCCGCCGCCGCCATCGCGCGCGATGTCGGGGCA
>JBBQOT010000192.1:0-6138 GCA_038331165.1 Acetobacterales bacterium | reverse complement strand
GGCACTGTGGTGCTCGGCCCCGGCCCCGCACCGGGCGGGCGCATCGTCGTCGAGGCGGCGCAACTCGCCGCCATCGCCCGCCAGTTCGGCGTCGACTGGCGCCCGGTCGGCCAGGAACGCGCCGTGCTCGAACGCCCCGGGCGGCTGCTGCCGCGCGAGGATGTCCTTGCCGCCCTGCGCACCGCCCTGGTCGGCGTCGGCGCGCCCGGTGACGGCGATCTCGACCTGCCCGGCTACGCCGCCCCCCTGGTGCCGGCCGAGGCCACGGTGAAGACCGAGGTCGAGCAGATGGATTACGACGCCACCACCGGCCGCTTCGTCGCCATGCTGTCCGTGGCGGCCGAAGGCATGCTGACCCAGCGCCAGCGCGTCGCCGGCACCATGCACGAAATGGCCGAGGTGCCGGTGCCGCTGCGTCGTCTCGCACCCGGCACGGTGCTGCGCGCCGGCGACATCCACACCGCGCGGGTGCGCCTGGCAACACTGCGCGGCGAGGTGGCGCGCGGGGCTGAACAGGTCGTCGGCATGGCGCTCCGGCGCACGGTCCTGCCGGGCCAGGCACTCGCCCTGGCCGACCTGTCGCGCCCGATGGCGGTGGCCAAGGGCGCGCGAGTCACCATGCAGCTGGTCGCCGGCGGGCTGTCGCTGACCGGCCACGGCCAGGCACTGGAATCGGGCGCGCTCGGCGACCGCATCCAGGTGCTCAACCCCGCATCGCGCGCCGTGCTGGAGGTCGAGGTGGTCGGGCCCGACCGCGTGCGGGTCACCGCCGGCAGCGCACCCATCATGCTCGCCGGCGCCCAGCGCTCGCAGCCCTTCACCCAGGCGATCCCCCGATGAACCGCGCCCATATCCTCGCCGCCGTGCTGGCCCCCGTGCTGCTGTCCGGCTGCGGCAACCTCCAGCGCCTGTCCGAGGTCGGCCGGCCACCGGCCATGACCCAACCCGGCGACCCCACTCAGGAGGTCGGCTGGCGGCCGTTGTCGATGCCGATGCCCACTCCGCAAACCGCGCTGCCGCAGGCGAATTCACTGTGGCGCTCCGGCAGCCGCGCCTTCTTCAAGGACCAGCGCGCCGCCACCGTCGGCGACATCCTCACCGTGCTGGTCAACATCGCCGACGCCGCCAGCCTGAAGAACAACACCGCCGCCACCCGCAAAGGCAACGAAAGCCTGGGCCTGCCCAACCTGCTGGGGTTGGAGGCCACTGTCATTCCACGCCTGCTGGCCGGGGCCGACGTGAACAACCTGGTCGGGCTGAGCAGCACCAACGGCAACACCGGCACCGGCGAGATGAAGCGCGACGAGACCGTCACGCTCAAGCTGGCCGGCGTGGTCACCCAGGTACTGCCGAACGGCAACCTGGTGGTCGCCGCCCGCCAGGAGGTGCGGGTGAATTCCGAACTGCGCGAACTCGCCGTCTCCGGCGTCATCCGCCCGCAAGACATCGGCAGCGACAACACCGTGCGCCACGACCGCATGGCCGAAGCCCGCATCGCCTATGGCGGGCGCGGCCAGCTCACCGACCTGCAAACCCCGCGCTGGGGCCAGCAAGTGTTGGATATCGTGCTGCCGTTCTGACGGTTGCCACCGGGCCCCGGTCCGGGCAGGCTCAAAGCCTAACCGGGCGGAGATGCGGCGATGCGGCAGATGGTTCTCGGGGCGGCACTGGCGATCGGGCTGTCGGCCGGCGGGGCGGTGGCGCAGGAATGGCTCGCGCTGTGCGCCAAATGCATCACGCCCGGCATTGTCAGCAAATCCGGCGTCGGCACCGCCAACGCGGTCGCCACCGCAAAGGTGTCGCGCGGCGACGCCGAGCAATATTGTGCCAGCTGGTTGCCTGACGCAAAGCAGTCGGACTGCGTGCGGGAGCAACTGGCCACCGACGAAGCCAAACAGACCTACCGCGCCAGCGCCGACTGCATCGCCGGGCGCATCACCCCGATCGACGGCAAGACCTATCGCCTCGACGGCGTCTGGCCCGGCGGCGATATCGGTGCCGGCCGGGTACGGTTCCGCAATGCCGCCGGGCGGGTTGTGGGGCGCGACAATGCCAGCGGAGGGCTGGGGATCTCCCAGCAATGGGAGGTGCTGTGCCCGAAGGCCGCCCCCGCTGCCGCGCGCCAGGCCGTCCCGCCCGCACCGCGCCAGCCCGCCCCAGCGGCACAGGCCACGCCGGCGTTCCGCGTTGGCCAGGCAATCGAGGCGCAGTACGGGCGCGACTGGGTGCGCGGTCAGGTGGTCGGCATACGTCAGAACAGCACGGCGCGGGGCACCGAAACCCAGTACGAAGTCGTGCTGGACAACCGCAGGCGCGGCATCGTCCCGGCGCGGATGCTCCGGTCGGCAGGCGGATAGCCGCACCGCCCCCGCCCCCGCATGGCGCGCGAAGGCGGGGGCGGTACCGGCGCTATCCCGCCAGCTCCTTGGCCAGAATCGGCTTGAACGCCTCGGTCGCCTTCAACAGTTCGGTCTTCACATCCGCCCCACTCAGCGCATTGGTCAGCGCGATGCCGAACACGTCGCGGAACTCAGTCACCGACACGATCTCCGGCAGCCCGGGCCGGCCGATCTTCTGGCAGGCCAGCGAGGTTTCGAACCACTCCTTGGGGAACGGGCTGTTCTTCATCACCGCCTCGTCCTGCCATACGCTGGCCCGCGGCGGCGTCCCCGCGCCCAGGCGGATCTGCTCCTTGTTGTTCTCCTTGCCCGCCGCCCACTGGATGTACAGCCACGCCGGCAGCTTGTTCTTGCTCGCAGCCGGCACGCTGAAGCCGCTGCAGAACGTCGCCGAGTGCTGCGCCTTGGGCCCCGCCGGCACCGGCGAGAAGCCGATATCCTTCACGATCTTCGACTTCGTGGGGTCGATCAGCGGGGCCGAGAAGCCGATGCCGTCGATCCACATCGCCACCTTGCCCTGGCTGAAGCTGGTCTGGCTCTCCATCCAGTTGAAGCCGATCGAACCCGGTGGCGCGGTCTCGGTCAGCAGCTTCTTGTACAGCTCCCCGGCCCAGATCGCCGCCGGTGTATCCATCAGCAGCGTGCGCCCGTCCGCCGTGATCGTGTCCTGGTCCATCCCCATCAGCAGCGAGGTGTACAAAGGCAGGTTGGCATTCTTCAACCCGCGCCCGACCATGCCGTATATGCCCTTGGACTTGTCGGTCAGCTTGCGCGCCGCCTCCAGCATCTCGTCCATGGTCTTGGGGAACGCCACGCCCTTCTCGGCGAACAGCGCCTTGTTCCAGAACATCAGCCACACATCCTGGTTGCTGGCCAAAGTATGGATCGCCCCATCGGCGCCAGTGCCCCATTTCAACGCCGAGGCCTCAAAATCCTTGAAATCGAACTCCGGCGCGGTCACCGCCGGGTTGTTGATCCACGTGCGCAAATCCTCCATCCAGCGGCCGCGCTCGATCAGGCGCTTCTGCACGTGCAGTGCCACGGCCACCACGTCAAAGCTCGGCCGGCCGGCGGAAAGTTCCAGCGCCATCTTCGGGCGCTGCTGCTGCTCGGGAATCTGCTCGCTGCCCACCTTGATGCCGGTCAGTTCCTCGAACTCGCGGTGCTTGCGCTCCAGCACATCGGCGTTCGGGCCCTTCTGGAAATTGACCTCGATCTTGGCCCCTCGGGCCATCTTCCAGTCGAACTGGCTCTGCGCATTTGCCCGATCAACGATGGCGAACAGCGGCAGTGCTGCGGACGCACCCAACAGGTGGCGGCGGCGGATCATGGCGTTTCCCCTCCCAGGAGATGGCGGCCAGGGTTGCTCCCTGGCCGCCGCTGCGGTGTCGTTCAGGCCTGCGCGATCAGATCAGCTCCTTGGCCAGCACCGGCTTGAATGTCTCGGTCGCCTTGGTCAGTTCGGCCTTCACATCGGCGCCCGAGATGGTGTTGGTCAGCGCCACCCCGAACACATCGCGGAACTCGGTAACGCCCACGATCACCGGCAGGCCAGACCGCGCAATTTTCAGCGAGGCCTGCACGGTATCGAACCACTCCTTGGGGAACACGCTGTTCTTCATCACATCGGCATTGGTGTACGCGCTGGCCCGCGGCGGGGTGCCCGAACCGGTGCGCAGGTATTCCTGGCACATCGCCTTGCTGGTCGCCCATTGCACATACAGCCAGGCGCCGCCCTTGTTCTTGGCGCCACGCGCCACGCCCACGCCCTCGATGAAGGTCGCGGAATGCTGCGCCTTCGGCCCGCGCGGCACCACGGCGAAGCCCACCGTGTCGGAAACCCGCGACTTCGCCTTGTCCATCAGCGGCGCCGAGAACCCGACGCCGTCCAGCCACATCGCCGCTCGCGCCTGGGCGAAGGTGGTCTGGCACTCGCTCCAGTTGAACCCCACGATGCCGGCCGGGCCGGTCTCGCGCAGCAGTTTGCTGTAGAACTCACCTGCCGCCACCGCCGCCGGCGTATCCATCAGCAGCGTCTTGCCATCGGCCGTAATGGTCTCCTGGTCATGGCCGAGCAGGAAGGTGGTGTATAATGGCAGATTGGCGTTCTTCAGACCGCGGCCGACAAAGCCCGAGATGCCCTTGGCCTTGTCCGTCAGCTTCTGTGCGGCGGCCATCATCTCGTCCATGGTGGTGGGCAGCGCCACCCCCTTCTCGGCGAACAACGCCTTGTTGTAGAACAGGATGAACAGGTCCTGGTTCACCGGGATCGCCATCACCGTGCCGTCAGCGGCGGTGTTGGCCGCCATGCCGGGGGCCGAGAAATCAGCCAGGTCGAAATCCGGCGAGGTCATCTTGGGGTCCGCCAGCAGCGGCCGCAGATCCTCCAGCCACTTGCCCTTTTCCACCAGCTTCTTCTGCACGTGCATCGACACGTTCACCACGTCGAAGCTCGGCCGGCCCGAGGCCAGTTCCAGCGCGATCTTCGGCCGCTGCTGCTGCTCCGGGATCTGCTCGAAGCCCACCTTGATCCCGGTGAGGTCCTCGAATTCCTTCTGCCTGGCCTGCAGCACGTCGGGCCGCGGCGACTTGCCGAAATTGACCTCGATTGCGGTGCCTTTGAACTGTTTCCAGTCGAAGGCGGACTGCGCGCCGACCTTCTCGACTAAGGCGGGGGCAGCGAGCAGGCCAGCGGCCCCGCCCAGCAGGTGGCGACGACGGATCATGGAGCTTCTCCCAGTGGCGCACCCTTCGGGGTGCCGATCAGGCGGTTCTAGAGCAGAATCCGCTGCCACAGGAAGGGGAAAGGTCGCGACAATCCGTCGTCGCGGTGGCGACGGTCAATCGTCGCGGTCGCGACGGTCAATCGTCGCGGTGCACGCGCTCCATGCGCTCATGGCGCTCCTGCGCCTCGATCGACATGGTAGCGATCGGCCGGGCGGCGAGGCGGCGCAGCCCAATCGGCTCACCGGTCTCGTCGCAATACCCGTACGTGCCGACCTCGATGCGCAGCAACGCCTGATCGATCTTGTTGATCAGCTTGCGGGCGCGATCGCGAGTGCGCAGTTCCAACGCGCGTTCGGTCTCGACACTGGCGCGATCGGTGATGTCGGCCTCGGTGATACCGCCTTCGGACAGGCTCGCAAGCGTGCCGTCGGCTTCACGCAACAGATCAGCGCGCCAGCGCAACAGCTTCTGGCGGAAGTATTCCGCCTGCAGCGGGCTCATGAACTCATCGGAGTCCGAGGGAACATAGTCAGGGGGCAGAGTAACCATCATCGGGTGGCGATCCTGCGGCGTTGCGGCCGGCAGGGGCAGCAATCGGGCCTCCGTCGCAGGAAGCCGCCTACAGCCCCCCCGGGCCTTCCAGTCGCGCCGGCTTATACCGGGGCGATGCTGCGAAGCCAAGGGGTTGTCGACGTTCGATCATGACGATTCGATGGAATCTGTCGACTTTCCCGCGCGCGCGACACAATGACGGGCCGCTTCGATGCGCGCCCGCAGCGTGATTGCCGCCATAATGGCGCGCAGCGCCGGGTCGTCGGCCTGCGGAACCGCCGCAGCCAACGCCACCAACCCGGCCGTATCGGCCTCGCCCGGGCCCAGCATTGCGCGCTGCAATTCGGCCAACGCCGCCAGGATATCATGCCCGCGCCGGCGCGCCTCACGGTCGGCCAGTGCGGGGTCGGGCAGTTCCTGCAACGCCAGCATGCCGGCCAGTCCCACCTCCTCCACCCCC
>JBBQOT010000191.1:0-6149 GCA_038331165.1 Acetobacterales bacterium | reverse complement strand
GCACCTCGACCGGCCGGCCTGTCGGAGCCGCCCAGGTCTCAACCATCGCTTGCACCCGCCACTCCCCCGGCTCGGTTATCACCAACCGGTCGGGGCTGTGCCGGGCCGCCGCGCGCCGGACCTCGCTGGTGAGCGCGCCGGAATTGCCCGGAGCATCGAGCGGCACGTAGTCAACGGTGACACCGCGCAGGCGCAGTTCGTCCGCGAAGTGCCGCATGGCCGACAGCACCAGGACAATTTTCTGCTTGTGGTGCGCGACGTAGCTGCCCTCCTCGGCCACCTCCATCATCAGGACCGTGTCACGCCCGGGGTCCAGCCCGGCCAGCGCGGACAGATCGAGCGATAGCTGGTCCCCCAGCACGATCCGCAGGACGCTCATGCGTGGCCCATATTCGCTGTCGCCGTGATCGGCAGCGGAGCGTCCCGGCAGCGGCGCGAGCAAAATTTCACACTCTCCCAGTCCCGCGCCCATTTCTTGCGCCAGGCGAAGGACAGGCCGCAACCGGCACAGCGCTTGGTCGGCAAATCCGCCTTGCGGCGCATGCGGGGCATGGCGTCAGCCGGACACTGGCGCTGCGGCCATTGGCGCTGCGGTCATTGGCGCTTCACCCGATCCGCGCGCCCGCCACGGCTCCGAAATTTGCCAAACAGCCGGGAGATGAAGGGCCGGACCGGCAGAAAAATGCGGTAGCCGCGCTCAAGTGCAACAGTCACTCCGGGCAGCGCCGCGGCGCGTGCCGCCCAGCGCCATTTAGGCAATCGACTCCACACCTCAACGAAAGCCGCAGCGCCCGAAAGAAGCGATCCATTCCCGGCGCGGACATGAAATCGTTGCATCGCCTGCTGCTGGGTAAGGCCGCTTGGAAGGGCGGCATCTGTGGCCGAGATATCCACGAAGCAGAGCGCGCCATCACGATCCGTCTTGCGATAATGCGCGATCTCCTCCCGGCACAAGGGACAGGCACCGTCAAAATAAACGGTCGACTTCGATGTTGCGGTCTCCATACGGATCTCCCGGAAACTGGAAAGTCAGTTGACGAGCACGGGAGCCTTGCCCACGAAACTGCGATCCTCGATCTGCCGAACCAGGAAGCTCGCCACGTCCAGGCGCGAGATGATCCCGTTTCGCCATTGTGCGGGTTCGTCGAGAATTTTGTAGCGCCCCGTCTGTCGGCCTGCGGTTAACACGCCGGGCCGCACTATCGTCCAATCGAGCGCGCTTTCCTTGATCAACTGTTCCTGCAGGCTCTTGTCCTGATAGACGCGGCCGAACACGAGCTGAAACGGGACCCGCTGCAGGCAGCTGATGCTTGAGCGGCTGTCGCCGGCGCCGAAGCCAGTGACCGAAATCAGGCGGTTCACCCCTTTCGCTGTCATCGCGGCAACCAGCACCCGGGTCGCGTCGGAGAACAGATGCACAGGCCGGAACAACTCACCAAGGCCCACGCCAAGGCACTGAATCACGACATCCACTCCGTCAAGGGCAGCTTCGACATCCTGGCCATTTAGCGCGTCGCCACGTACTTTCTCCAATTTTCGGCTTGAAAGAGCGATCCCGTCGGCTGATCGGGCGAGGGCGCGTACGCTATGGCCTGCCTCCAGTGCCTGGCGGGTAGTCTCCAACCCAATGCCTTTGCTGGCTCCGATGATCAACACACGCGGCATACTCGACCTACATTTTTTTTGCCCGGCACGCGTTGTGCCAGCCTCATCGCTCATCTAGTTAGGTGGGTCGTGGGCTTTATCAATCCGGCTGGGCCGGCGAAGGCGGGTAAGTCCCGTTGTCCCGGCCTCGACGCTGGCGCGATCTGAGGCCTTTTACCGCTGACCTGAATTCCTGGATCTCTTCCAGATTTGGGTAGAGTCCGTGTTGAAGGAGACGGACGACGAAGTGATCGCGGTTCACAAAGGAGCAGATCATCGGAATCCTACGCCAGCAGGAGGGAGGCCAAGCGACGGCGGTTGTCTGTCGCCGGCACCCGCCAGGCCAAGGCATCATGCACCCGCCCACCGATGGCCGGCACCGCCGCCTCGCCGCTCTCCAACAGTTTAACCTTTTGAAAACCCGCCTTATCCTTCCATTCGGGGATATGCTTCGGCGCGGGTGCCGGGGCGGAAGCGAGGACCGACAAGCCGAGGACGCGATGCGGCGTGGCCGGCGTGATCACCGATTCCTGGCATGACGCGGGAACGGACTGGGCAGGCCAGGCCATGTTCACGTGGAACGCAGGATCGACGATCGCCCCGGCGACAGGCACGCCGATGCGGGCTGAACTTGCTGAAGCGGTCAGGGTGCCCAGCATGTCGACGGCCATTTCCTCCGGCGCCGCTCTAGTGGATTCTCACGTCGCATTGCGTATTCAGTTCGTTGATTTTGTGTCCTCTGTGGACGGCGTGGAACTGTTCGCTGCCGCGCCGCATGGTGATGCAGCCTGGGGGCTTACCGTAGCAGTTCCAGCAGCCGAGGCGGGCGATGATCCAGCTTGCGTGGGCGAGACTTCGGCTCGGGTGGGGGTTGCGTTGTCGGTCGGTCTTGCCTTCCAGGGTGGGGCCAAGTGCCGCCAGCGTGTCGATCTCATGCTGGCTGAACACCGAGGATGCCGGCAACTCGGCGTGGCCATCGCGCTCCTGGGCAAGTTGGATGTCGATGCAGGCCGCCCTGGGCGCCACGGCCGCGAGCTTGACCAGGCGCTCGGCGCTGGCGATCTGGATGTCTTCCAGCTGCAACCCCTGGGTTTTCAGCACCCGGAACAACTTCTCGTTGGTCCAGCGCGCCTGGTACCAGCCGACAACCTGCAAGGCCGCTGCTGTATCAGCGATCGTGTGCGTGCTCAGTAGCCGCCGCAGCAGCGGCTCGGCGCCGAGCGTTGCGTCAGTCTCGCGCACCTCGATCGCGCTGAGCCGCACTGTGCGGTCCAGGGTGCGGTCCCACTCCGTGGCTGGCGGCACGATCCCCACCACGCCGAAGCGCAATTCCCAGCTGGCGGTGCGCGCCGCCCGGCTAGGTTCGCGCCCCGCCAGGTCAACCCGCCGGTGCCCGGCCACCGGCAAATCCGCCAGGGCCGCGGACAGTAGGCCACCGCCCGCAAGCCGGCGTTCCTGCATCGAACGGGAGAGAAGATGGAAGTTCGGCTGCCGCACGCCGGCCCATTGCGCGTGGATGTCGGCCTCTCGATCCGCCACCACTGTCATCATCGCGGCTGATGACAGCACCGTCTTTGCGCGCTCAGCCGACGCTGCGACTCGCGCTGCGACAGCGGCCGGCATGATGGTCGCTCGCCGCCACCCCCGCGCGCGTCGAGACCTCGCCACCAACCAACTCAAGGCAGGCGCCGGTCGGGGCATCAATCGCGATCATCGCATGCACCAGAACTGCGTCGGCATTGCCCTTCTTCACTGGGCCCAGGCCCCGCCGGCGCTGTGCCGTGGTCGGGAACGCCACCTCATTGCTATCCTGGATCGCCAGCACATGCCGCCCCGACGCGGCAGCACCGGTCCGCGCCGACCCGCCTTCGATGATTTTTGCCGCCGTCACCTGGCCGCTGGCGAAGAACCGACAGGCCCGCAACCCGCCACCCCGATCGCCGCCCAAACGACGCAGGTCCACCGTCTTGCGCAGCGCCATTTGTTCGAGAATCGCAGCCCCCCTTTCTCGCGGCGCAAATCCCCAAATGACCCGAGCAGATCGTTCATCGCGGCCCTCGTTCCCCATTGCCGCAACCAGGCGAATCCAATGCGCCCCGCGTCGAGCAACAAAGATGTGATGCAATTCTGCTTTCGACATGACTTCTGCGTATGCTCTAGCGGCCTCCCCTGGGGGCGGGGTTGCAACGCTTCACCACCTGCCACTTGAGGGCGATGTTAAAGTAGGCCATGCCCACCGTCATCGATTGCTTGGATATGCACCACAGTCCGTGCCGAAAAGGAAAGCGGCTGCCGGCCCCGAGGATAACCAATCGGGCGCCTTGTTCGCCAACAACCCCCGAAACTCTCCCACAGCGACGCGAAAGTAGGCCCCCAAAATGGCGCCCACATAACAGATGTTCCGCGCCTGCCCACCGCGTCGAACACCACAAAAATTGAAGAAAGGGGAAATTTGAAGCAAGTGAAGTGGTTCGAAACCTCACCCCGAAACACTCATTAGTCTTCTCAGTTTCCCTACGTGCGGGATGTTGCACCCGAAATTGGACCAGTCTTGCGATATGTCGGAGCCTCCTGGTGAACCAGGAGAGCCGAAGGTGGCTCAGGTTTCTGGGCCGATGCCGGGATTTTTTTTCCGTCGACCGACGGGTTGGCCGAAGCATCCGAGATTTCCGTGGAGAAGGCAGAATAAAGCGCCATGCTCATCACGGGCAGTAGGCGTGCCAGTCGATTGGGCGTGCGAAGTTGGCTATGCTCCAGGCCCAAGCCGCGTAATTTGAAGTCGGAAAATATCGGCGCGATGCCGCAACGTGCGGCGTAGTCGAGCGTGGTCAGATAGCCGGGAGCGACGGGCATAGCGATGAACCATGGCTCGTCATGGCCGCGGTCGTGGATGATGCCGATGTTAGTGACGACGCGCTTGTGCGTGAGTTCGACGCTGTGGAGATATGGACGTTCGGCACGACCTGATGATCCAGACGCGACTTTTGCCCATCGATGAAGGCCGCCAGATTGCCTTTCAATACGCAGCCGATAACCGCAACCCTTGGTCTGTGCCAACCCAATCAGGTCGGGCGTGCCATAGAACCGATCGGCCATCAGGCAGATGTCGGTCTTTGGCGGCAGTCATACCAACCGCGAACGGCGCCATGACCTCGTCGCAGATCACATGTTGGTTGTCGATGAAACGCGAGATCGACGGACACCGCTTGCCGGCCCGTTCGGCGGTGCACGGCACGGCGGTGGCCAGCGCCATTAGGTTGGCGCCGCGCACGTTGAGCATGGCGGCAATCAGCGTTGCCCACGTTCAGGCCGACTTTCTCGCCCGGTTTCAATCGTTCGGCGATATTGCTGACGATGCCGTCGGTTGAGGCCACGCGCACCGGGCGGAAGCGGACGATCTGGTCGTCGCCGACGGTGGCCACCAGCGTGTTGCCGCCGCGTTGCAACAGGACGGCCACCGGTCCCTGGGGATAGCTGGTCACCGGCACTTTCAGCACCACCTGCACAAAACTGCCGGGCACCAGGAAGCGATCGGTGTTGTCCAGGTCGATCTCGATGAACAGGGCGCGGGTGCGCGGGTCGAGCAACGGGCGGTGCGGCTGATCTTGGCGGTGCGCTTTCGTTAGTGTTGGCGGCATCGATGATATCGGTCTCGTCGCCCACCTTCACCGCGGTCACGTCGCGCTGCTCGACATAGGCGCCAATGCGCAGCTTGGAGGTATCGGCCAGATGCACCACCGGCCGGGAGCTGGCTTGGTCGGTGGTGGCCGCCTGCATCAGCGCACCGGGGTCGGCGAAGCGCGCGATCACGATGCCGTCGAAGGGCGCGCGGATCACCTGGTAGGAGCGGATGGCGTTGAGGTTGCGCACTGCCTCCTGGGCCATGCGCAGATTGGTTTCGGCCTGTTCGGCGACCTGCTGTGCCGTGCTGCTGCTGCGCAGCAGGTCGCGGGCGAGCGCCGCCATGCGCTGCTTGTTGTCCTGGTCGGCCAGGGTACTTTGGTACTGGCTTTCCAGCTCGGAGCTTTCGATCCCGGCGATCAGTTGGCCGGCGACCACCGCGTTCCCCTTGTCGACATGTACCGTCTTGAGATAGCCGCTGACCTTGGCGAACAGGGTGGCGGTGGTATTGGGCCGGGCATCGCCCAGCAGTTGGATGGTGCGGATCTTCGGTCCCTGCGACACGGTGGCCACTACCACGCGCCGCCCGCGCGCTGCCTCGGCCTCTATCGCGGTACGGGCGCTGGCGAGGTTGGCCGAACTGGTCCGAACGAACCAGAACGTGCCGATTGCGGCGGCGGTCACCAGCACCGGACCGAACAGGTACAGCGGCAGGGTGCTGCGGCGGATCCTGATCTGCACCGGCAGTGGAAGAATCGGGCTGTGGTCATACCAATCAATGGTTGGGATGACCCATGGCCAAGCAAGGCCAGGGCGTCGCCCTGGACCCACCAGGGGCCAAGCCCCTGGACCTTAAATATATGAAAATAAATGGGTTTCCAAAG
>JBBQOT010000190.1:0-6167 GCA_038331165.1 Acetobacterales bacterium | reverse complement strand
TTGCATGAAGGTTGTCATCCTCGCGGGAGGATCCGGAACCCGCGCTTACCCGTACACCGAGTATCTGCCCAAGCCGATGATGCCGGTGGGCGGCAAGCCGGTGCTGCTGCGGGTGATGGAGATCTACGCGCGCCAGGGAATCACCGATTTCGTGATTTCCGTAGGCTACCGCAAAGAAGTGATCATCGACTATTTCGAGAACCGCACCCTGGGCTGGAATGTCGAGATCGTCGACACCGGGGCGGCCACCGACACGGGCGGGCGCATCTTCAACTGCCGCCATCTGTTGGGCGAAACCTTCATGGCGACCTATGCTGACGGATTGTCCGACGTGCCGCTGGACGATCTGCTGGCATTTCACCGCGCAGCCGGGGTGCTGGGCACCATCACCTGTGTGCCGCTGCGCTCGCAGTACGGCACCGTGACCGCGGATGCCACCGGGCGGATCATCCAGTTCAGAGAGAAACCGGTGCTCGCCGACCACTGGATCAATGCCGGGTTCTTCGTGATGGAGCCGGCGATCTTCGAGTCGTGGCACGGCGAGAACCTGGAGCGTGACGTGTTTCCGGCGTTGCTGCCGGGCCGGCATCTGGCGTCGTACCAGCACGACGGCTTCTTCAAGTCGATGGACACCTACAAGGACCAGCAGGAGATCGAGGCCTTGTTCGTGGGCGGCGTGTTGCCCTGGCTGCGTCAACCCGCGCTGGTGGGCTGAGCGGTGTCGGCCGTGGTGGCGCCGCCGGGATTTTGGCGTGGCAAGCGCGTTTTCGTCACCGGCAGTTCCGGTTTTCTCGGGTCGTGGACGATCAAGGAGCTGCACCGCCTGGGGGCGACCACGATTGGCCTGGTGCGCGACCGTGGGCGCTTTGTGACCACGCCCGACGACCCCGACATCATGCCGCATTTCGTGGTGCAGGGGGCGTTGGAAGACTACGAAGTGGTGCTGCGCGGCATCAACGAGCACGAGGCGGATACGGTGCTGCATCTGGGCGCGCAGCCGATTGTCGGCACTGCCCTGCGCAACCCGCGCTCGACCTTCGAGGCGAATATCCGCGGCACCTGGAACGTGCTGGAGGCGTGCCGGGAGACCGGCAAGCTGGTGAAGCGCATCGTCGTGGCATCCTCGGACAAGGCCTATGGCCAGGCCGACCGGCTGCCGTATGACGAGTCGATGCCGCTGAACGGCCGCCACCCCTATGACGCGTCGAAGAGCTGCACCGACATTATCGCGCAGACCTATCACCACACCTATCGGCTGCCGGTCTGCATCACCCGGGCGGGCAATTTCTATGGCGGTCGCGACCTGAACTTCAACCGCATCGTGCCAGGCACCATTCGCTGGGCGATCAACGGCGAGCGGCCGGTGCTGCGCAGCGACGGCACGATGATCCGCGACTATATCTATGTGCGCGACGTGGTGCGGGCCTATCTGCAGCTGGCCGAATGCATGGACGACCCGGCGCTGCACGGACACGCGTTCAACTTCTCGACCGAGCAGCCGCTCTCGGTCGTCGATCTGGTGCGGCGCATCCTGGCGGCCGCCGGGCGGCCCGACCTGGAGCCGATCATTCTGGGCGAGGCGACCAACGAGATCCCCGAACAGCATCTGGCGGCGGCCAAGGCGCGGCGGATGCTGGGCTGGCAGCCGGGCTGGTCGCTGGACGCGGCGTTGGAGGAGACGGTTGGCTGGTACCGGAACTGGCTGGATGCCGCGCCGGTCAGCCAGGCGGGGTAACGCCGAGTTGCCGTATGTTTGACCTCTGGAAGAAGGCAAGGCCAGGGCTTTGCCCTGGACCCACCAAAGGCCGGCGGCCTTTGGAAACCCATTTTATTTCAATAGCATGAGGTCCAGGGGCTCGGCCCCTGGTGGGTCCAGGGCAAAGCCCTGGCCTTGTCTTTCTTCATAGGTCAATCACTGGGACACTTGGGTATAACGGTCGCACCACGCCGCGCCACGGCGCGAGCATATCCGGCCCTAAGCCGAGCGATGTGGACCCCGGCACCATAGGAACGCGCGACGTGGGCGCGTGCGGCGGCGCCGAGTTGCCTGGCGAGGGCGGGGTCGTGCCACAGGCGGAGCATCTGGTCCGCGAGGTGCTGGACATCGCCCACCGTGAACAGCAGGCCGGTGTGCCCGTCGTCGACCAGGTCCTGCAGCGCGCCGAGCCGTGAGGCCACGATCGGGATGCCATGGCTCATCGCCTCGGCACCGACGATGCAGAAGGTTTCGTTCCAGATGCTGGGCACCACCAGCATGCGTGCGCAACGGTAGAAGGCCGCCAACTCCTCGGGCGAGCGGGTGACAACGCAGTGCACCGGGTCGCCCGGGCGGATCGCCGGATGGCTCGCGGCGTCGCCGGCGAGGCGGACCGGCAGGCCGGTGCGGCGGGCGGCTTCGATCAGCAGCTCCACTCCCTTTTCGGGCACGAACCGCCCGGCATAGGCGATGTAGGCTCCGCAAGCCGGGTCGGCTGCCTGCGTCGGGTTTTCGATCAGGCAGGGCACCACGGTGACGCGGTCGGCCGGCACGCCGACATCGGCGGTCAGCCATGCCTGATGGAACGGGCTGAGGACAAAGTACTCGCTGACATGACGCGCGAACAGGCCGAGCGATCGGGAAGCGGCGTTGCGTGCCGCATAGGCGATGCTCTCGCTGAGGCTGCCGCGGCAGTTGGAGAGGATGGCGGCATATTCCCGCCCCTCGGTGCAGCGCCGGCAGATCGCGCCGGCGCGGAAATGCGTGGCGATCGGGCAGGTGAGCCGGTAGTCGTAGCAGGAGTGCACGACCGGAACGCCCATCCGGTCGGCCACGCGGATGACCGAGGGCGACCACAGTGGATACAGCTCGTGGGTATGGACGATATCGGGGCGGAAGCGTTCGATCGCCCGTCGCGTTTCGGTGGCGGCCCCGGCGGAATAGATGCCCGACAGGGCGGCGCCGATCTTGCCGCACATGGACGGCGCGATGTCGCCGCTGCTGCGGGCCAGCACCTCGACCTCGATGCCGGCCCGGCGCGACAGCCGGATGGTCGCCGCCCAGGCGTTGTCGGAGCCGCCGCCCCGGCGATGGCTGTTGTAGACGTGCAGAACCCTCATCACGGGTTCGGCCGCGGGTCCGCGAAGTCTTCGGGGTGATACGTCTCGATGCCGGCGAGGGCGCGAATCCGGCCACGGTCGCCCGATGCCGCCACGACCGCGCGCAGCAGCTTGGCGTAGGCGTCGGCCACCGCGTCCCAGCGGTACAGGGTGTCGCCGCGCGCGCGCGCGGCATCGCCGAGCCGGCGGGCTTGCGCGGGTGCGGCATCGATGTCGGCGAGCAGGCCGGCGAGGTTGCCAGGTTGCTTGGTGAAGAATGGTGCGTCGGCGCCGACGACCTCGCGATGGAAGACGACGTCGATCGGGATACATGCCGCCCCGCCATGCATCGCCCGCAGCAGGCTGGGGTTGGTGCCGCCGACCTCGTGGCCGTGCAGGTAGGCGTAGCAGTTGGCATAGAGCGCGTTGAGGACCGCGGAGTCGAAGATGCTGCCGACACAGCGCACGTGGTCGTCGGCTTCGGCGGCAATCGCCTGGGAATAGGGCGTGCCATAGGGGCTGGAGCCGACGACGACCAGCTTCCGGGCGAGGCCGGCGGCGCGGTATTCGCGGATGATGATATCGACGTTGTTCTCTGGCTCCAGCCGGGCAACGACGAGGTAGTAGCCGCCCGACTGCAGCCCGAGCTTGGCCAACGCGTCAGCGTCGGGGGGATCGCCGACATCGCCGGAATAGGGGATGAAGGTGCTCTCGGCACCGTAGGTGGTGCGGTAGTACTCCTGCATCGCCCGCGAGTCGGTGACCAGCCAGGTGGCGATGCGGGCACAGACCCGCTCGGACCAGCGGTAGTAGCGGCGTTGCAAGGCGCGCCATTTGCGTCGTTGCCAGCCCAGCCCGTCGGTCAGGTATACCGTAGGGATGCGACGCAGCCATAGCGGCAGGCCGAACGGTGCGTTCCCCGGATCGGTGACCACGACGAGGTCGTAGTCGGTGAATGCGGCGTGCAGCAATGCCAGGTTGCTATGCACGATGCTCTCGAAATTCATGCCGCCGGGTGCGGGCAGAAAGATGCGGCGGACGCCTTGGTACAGCGGCGCGCGGTCGTCGTAGTAGTGGGTGCGGCAATAGACCGTGACGTCGATGCCATGCTCGCGCACCAGGCGCGGTGCCAACTGTTCCACCAGGGTGCTGAAGCCGCCGTAGCGTGCCGGTATTCCGCGATCACCGACGATGGCGATGCGCAGTCGCCCCTCGCCGCTCACAGCGGTGGCTTTCGGGCAATCCAGACGTCCTGGAGGATGCCCGCGTCGGCCGGCGGCTGGAACGGCGCGACGGCGATGAAATCGGCCAGCAGCGTCCGGCGCACATAGGCCGGTGGATCAATGGCGAAGAACCATTTGCGGCCTTCGCGATATTTCGCCTGCTCGACCACGTGCCCGGCGGCGTAGCGGTGCCGCTCGTCGGCGTCGGTCAGGAGGTAGCGGTAGCGGTCGCCATGGGTGGTGCAGACCAGCAACCCGCCGGGTGCCAGGATGCGACGCAGCTCGGCGGCCCAGGCAAGTTGGACGGGTTCGGACAGGTGGGTGAAGACCGAAAAGCAATAAACGGCATCGAAACTGCCGGAGTCGAAGGGCAAAGGCGGCAGCAGAGCGTTTTCGACGAAGGCGATGCCCGGCAGTTTGGCGCGGCACCACGCGATGGTGCGGGGGTTGTAGTCGGTGCCGGTCAGCGTCGCCGCCCGCTCGCCGAGTAGGTCGCTCATATGGCGGATCAGCCGGCCGGGGCCGCAGCCCCATTCCAGCACGCGCAGCTTCGGCGCGGCGCAGTGCCGGGTGATCAGGTCGGCGAAGATCGACGCGTGGCGCCGGCCGCCGTCGCGGTAGAACTGCCAGTCGATCGAGTTGTAGGCGTCGAAGGCGAGATCGGCCGGCGGTACCGGGAAGTCGGGGTGGCTGCGGCGGAAGCGGGAATTGCGTTGCCGCGTCAGTAGCCGGGCGGCGCCCAGCTTCACTTCGTCGGCAAAGCCGAGCAGCCCCAGATTTCGCACCTGGCGGATCAGGCGGTACTTCCAGCCGCCGGCGACCATGGCGTTCCTCAAGCGTCGGCCGACCAGCATCGCCGGCCGGCCGGCGAGATAGACGACCGAGCCGCGCTGCAGCATGCGCCGCATCCCGCGCCAGCGCCCCTTGCCCGAAACGATCTCGTCGACCGCGATCCAGGTCTGGTGCACCGTGTTGCGGCGCCGCAGAACGGCTTCATGCTCAACGCCGGCGGCATGGTGAATGATCTCGATGACCTCGGCATGAATGGGGCCACGGAAGCGACGTGACATGTTGTCCTGGTGCACTCGGTAGAGCGTGCACAGGTCCTGAAGGCAGGCGGAGCGGGCCTGGCGCGCGACGCCAAGGCACAGAAAGTAGTCGGGACAGTGCTTCACGTATGCGGGCATCGGCAGCAGGGGCATCACCAGGCTGCGGCGCAGCACCACCGAACTGAACGAAATGAAGGACGGGCGTTCCAGCAGCAGCGACACGAGTGCGCCTTCGGGCAACGGGAGGGGGCCGTTCCAGCGGTCGAACGGCCAGCGCCTGCCGCGTGGGTCGAAGCATTCGGTGCGTCCGTAGACCAGGCCGAGATCGCCGGTCCGGTCTGCCGCGATCTCCTCGGCCTGGGCGTGTAGTTTGTGCGGTAGCCAGATGTCGTCCTGGTCGATGAAGGCGATCCACTCGCCTGACACCAGGGCCATCGCCTGTTCGCGGGCCTGGGCCACTGGCACCTGACGGTCGGATTCGACGTAGCGGATGCGCGGATCCTTGTAACTACGGCAGATCGCCTCGCTGGTGTCGGTCGATTTGTCGTCGTAGAGCAGCAAATCCCAGCCGCCGTGGGTTTGGGCCAATACGCTGTCGATGGCGGCACGCAGGTAAAGCTCGCCGTTGTATACGTTCATGATGATGGAGATTTGCTGGGTGCGCCCGATGGCTGACACGGCCCGCTACCTGGACCAAAGCGAGCGCAGGATCAACCGGACATAGGATCGGCTGAACCGCGCGATGTCGCGATAGCCGCGATCCGGCCGCAAACCGCTCAGCACCCCGGCGACGCACCAATGCAGCAGGTCCCTGATCAGC
>JBBQOT010000189.1:0-6171 GCA_038331165.1 Acetobacterales bacterium | reverse complement strand
GCCGGCCCGCCCGCTCGGCAGCCCGGTTCTGCCGGCAGGCCTCGCCCCAGGCGATGCCTTCGCCGATGCGGCCGCCCACCTGCTGGGCGTGCTGCTGCACCATGCTCCACGCGCCCAGGCGGGCGTAACCGGCGAACCGGTCCACCAGATGCGGGTGGCCCTGCGCCGGCTGCGCTCGCTGCTCGGGGTGTTCGGCGATGTCGTCGCATGCCCCGAGGTGGCGGCCCTGCGCCCAGCGCTGCAAACCCTGGCCACCGCCCTTGGCCCGGCACGCGACTGGGACGTGTTCCTCGCCGACACCGGGGCGGTAATCGCCACAGCCTTCGCGGATGAGGCCGAACTCGCCGCCCTGCTGGCCGAGGCCGCCGCGCGCCGCGGCGCCGCCTATGCGGCACTCGCCCTATTGCTGGCCGGCCCGGCGCTGCACTCCACGGCGCTGCGCACCGCGATCCTGGTCCAGGCCCGCCCCTGGGGCGTAACCGACGCCGGCCTGGCCGATATCGGCGGCTTCGCCGCCTCGGTGCTGACCCGCCGCCTGCGCCAGCTGGCCAAGCGCGCCGCCAATCTCGTCACCGCGCCCGAGGCCGCGCTGCACGAGATGCGTATCCGGGCCAAGCGCCTGCGCTATGCCGCCGAGATCTTCGCCCCCCTGTTCCCGGGCCGGCCCGCACGCCGTTTTCTCAAGCGGCTGGCCGCGTTGCAGGAGGCGCTGGGCCTGCTGAACGACGGCGTGGTAGCGGCATCCTTGATGCACGAACTGGCGGCGGCAGGCGGCGCCGGGCTGGCCGGCGGCCTGGTGCGCGGCTTCGTCGCCGCCGGCGCGAGCGGGGCCCGCCAGACGATCGCGCACGCCTGGAAGCGGCTGCGCAAGGCCGGGCCGTTCTGGTCCTGATGGCGTTGAGGGAAAACCGACTCACTTTCCATGCCGATTCGCCTTGGATTCGCAGTGTTTCGAATCGATGGTTGCGCGCGCGGTTGCACCGCGCTAGGTCGTTCTGGGCGTCGGGAAGCCCAGCGCACAAAAGTTGACAACCCGTGAGGGATCGCGGCGTGGCCTTGCATCGTCGGAGACGGATCTTCAACAGCGGCCTCTCCGCCCGATCGGGCGGCGGCGAGATGCGGCGCGGCCTGGTCGCAGGGTTGCTCGGCACCGCTGCGGTTGGCGCGCTGCTGCTGCTGGTGCTGCCCGCCGAACTGTTCGGCCGCGCGCCGGCGCTCACCGGCACCGTGCTGGCCGCCGCCGGTCATGTGGCCGTGGTCGACGGCCAGACATTGCGGCTGGGCGAGGTCGTGGTGCGGCTCCAGGGCATCGCCGCCCCGCCGCGCGGCACCTCCTGCCTCAAGCCCGACAACAGCCGCTTCGACTGCGGTGCCGCGGCCAGCGAGGCTCTGGCGCGGCTGCTGCACGGCCGGTCGGTCACCTGCAAGCTGTACGGCCGCGACACCGCGGGCTTCCCCCAGGGCCTGTGCGAGGCCGAGGGGCGCGACGTCAACCGCGACATCGTCGCCGCCGGGTGGGCGCGCGCGCGCAGCGAGTCGCCGGGTTTTGCCGCTGCGAGCTTTGGTGACGCCGAGGTCCAGGCACGCACCGCCCATCGCGGCCTGTGGCAGGGCGGCGAGGCGTCGTTCTGACGGCACGCCCTGTTGCACTGCAACGGCCGTGGCCGTAGCTTCGCCATCGTAGCTCTAAAGTCTTCTGCAAGGACGCGGCGGTAGCATCCGGCCTCCCGGCAGGCAGGCTGGACGCTACCGCCGCCGCCACGCCTTGCGGCATCGGACGGATTGAATCGGCGGCGCGGCGCCGCCAAGCCAGGGGATCAGGCATGAGTGCGACGGCAACCACGGGCAACGGGTCGATCACGATCTCGCTGGACGGAACCAACAAGACCACCACGATGAACCTGCTGCCCGGCACCGTCGGCCCGTCGGTGTTCGACATCCGCAAGCTGTACGACCAGCTCGGCGTGTTCACCTACGACCCAGGCTACGGCAGCACCGCGTCGTGCGAGAGCAAGATCACCTATATCGACGGCGATATCGGCGAACTGCTCTACCGCGGCTACCCGATTGAGCAGTTGGCCGAAAACTCGAACTTCCTCGAGGTCGCCCACCTGCTGCTGAACGGCGAACTGGCCGATGCCGGCAAGCAGAAGGAGTTCGAGCTGGGCGTGATGCGCCACACCATGCTGCACGAACAGATCCGCCGTTTCTTCGACGGCTTCCGCCGCGACGCGCACCCGATGGCGGTGATGTGCGGCGTGATCGGCGCGCTGTCGGCGTTCTACCACGACAGCCTGGACATCAACGACCCCGGCCATCGCCGCATCTCGGCCTTCCGGCTGATCGCCAAGGTGCCGACCATCGCCGCCTGGGCCTACAAGTACTCGATCGGCCAGCCGTTCATCTACCCGCGCAACGACCTCAGCTATGTCGACAATTTCCTCTATATGATGAACGCGGTGCCGGCCGAGCCGTACACCGTCTCGCCGGTACTCTCCAAGGTGATGGAGCGTTGG
Source organism: Acetobacterales bacterium (assembly GCA_038331165.1). Lineage (GTDB taxonomy): Bacteria > Pseudomonadota > Alphaproteobacteria > Acetobacterales > Acetobacteraceae > CAMDGX01. Next base: position 3,655 of record JBBQOT010000189.1, on the reverse strand, counting down.
TTCATCCTGCACGCCGACCACGAGCAGAACGCCTCGTCCAGCACGGTGCGCCTCGCCGGCTCGTCAGGCGCCAATCCGTTCGCCTGCATCGCCGCGGGCGTGGCCTCGCTGTGGGGTCCCGCCCATGGCGGCGCCAACGAGGCGGTGCTGAAGATGCTGGCGGAGATCGGCCATGTCGACAACATCCCGCACTTCCTGGAGGAGGTGAAGGACCGCAACAACCACACCCGCCTGATGGGCTTCGGCCACCGCGTCTATAAGAACTACGACCCGCGCGCCAAGATCATGCAGCAAAGCTGCCACGAGGTGCTGGCCGTCCTCGGCATCAAGGACGACCCGCTGCTCGACCTTGCCATGGCGTTGGAGAAGATCGCGCTCAGCGATCCCTATTTCGTCAACCGCAAGCTGTATCCGAACGTCGATTTCTACTCGGGCATCATCCTCAAGGCGATGGGGCTGCCGATCAGCATGTTCACCGTGCTGTTCGCGGTTGCGCGCACCACCGGCTGGATCAGCCAGTGGAAAGAGATGATCGAGGACCCGTCGCAGCGCATCGGCCGGCCGCGCCAGATCTATACCGGTGCACCGCGGCGCGACTTCGTGCCGATCGCCAAGCGTGCCTGACGCCGTCGCTGCGCCGACGTCACCGCCTGAAGAACGCCCGCCCGGAAAAAGCCGGGCGGGTTTTTTCATATCTGCCCCGCGGACAGCGCATGTCACTCTGCCTGGCGAAGTTTTTCACGCTACCAAACCGCGCAATCACGGCGTTTCACGGTGTGTGAACCGCCCGGAAGCGGGTGCATGACTCTCTTTCATAATATTCCGTTGTAACGCATTCGAAAGACTCAACTTCGCCAAATCCAGGTGCCGCAATCGTGAATTTATTGAGTAATATTAACGAATAATTTACATAAAGATACCCCCCCCTTGCTTCTCCTGGCAGCCGAAAAACATCGCGGGATCATGCCAAGAAAGCTTCTATATGAAGTACTTCTCGACAAATCCTTGTTGCCAATCGGCAGCGATTACGCTGGTATGACGATGCTTCGTTCTCCACGGGAGGGGGACTTCATGTCGGCATTACGATCGCTTGATCATCTCGTGCGCTATCGGCTGCAGCGCTGGCCCCAGCGCCCACCCGGGCTGGCCAAGCCAAAGCAGGGGGCCGGTGGCTGGCTGCGCGGCCGCCCCGGCGACCCAACCACCGAACCCGCGCCGCCGGCCCAGCCATTCCTCAAATTCCCCGGTAGCAACCGGCTGCGCACCCTGCCCGACGGGCTGTGGCTCAACTTCGGCGGCACCGCGCACGAGCCCTTCGTCGACATCTTCGCCATCGAGGCCTGCAGCTCGCTGCAGAACCTGCTCGACAAACGCTCCCGCTTCGCCCCCAGCACCCGCTCCCTGCTCGCGGTCTGCCCGATCACCTGGCTGCTGGCCCCGGTGACACCCACCGATACCACGCCGCGTTGGAAGGCCACTGGCGTGCTGAAGGCCGCGCCGGTGATGCCCCTAGTGCTGCCGGTGCGCGACATCCGGGTGATGTACGCCCTCAAGCAGCGCCAGTACAACGGCTTCGCCCAATGCCAGCTGCCGCAGCCGCACGAATACTTCGTGCCAATGGAGGAGCTGGTGGCCGAGAACGCGCACGAAAACCCCGACCTGCGCGAGCTGGTCTCCCGCGCCGCGGCCCGCAGCAACTTCTTCCCCGGCAGCTAATGCCAGACGCCGAAGATTTTGAGGTGTCGTCAGGCAAGGCCAGGGCTTTGCCCTGGACCCACCAGGTCCGGTGCGTGCCTTGGCGCGACGGGCCAAGCCCCTGGACCTCATATCATTGAAATAAATGGGTTTCCAAAGGCCGTCGGCCTTTGGTGGGTCCAGGGCAAAGCCCTGGCCTGGCCTTCATTCATAGGTTAATCATTACGCCCCTTGTTATGACCCGACACTGCTTTCAGCCGGTCGGGGTAGTCGGTGCAAATCCCCGCCACCCCCCAGCCGATCAGCCGCGCCATGTCGGCGGGCTCGTTCACCGTCCAGGGCATAACGAGCAGCCCGAGCGCCCGCGCCTCGGCCACCAGACCCGGCGTCAGCCCGCCATGCGCCGGCGCCCAGATCGCCCCCGCCGCCCGCGACGCCGCCGCCACCGTCGCCGGCACCGACCCGCCGTGCCGCGCCGGGTCTTCGCCCCACCACAACGCCGCCCCTGCCTGCGTATCCGCGCTGGTCAGATAAGCCCGTGGAACCCCCGGCGCCACACGCCGCGCATACGCCAACGCCCGCCAGTCAAACGACCGCAACACCACCCGCCCCGCCATGTCCATCACGCCGACAATATCCAGCACCGCATCGACCAGCCGCTCCGGCGCCACGGTCAGCGCCGGCCGGTCGGGCATGGTCTTGATCTCGATATCCACCACCACGCCGACCGGCCGTGCCAGCGCCAGCACATCGGCCAGCGCCGGAATCCGCGCCCCATCGCGCGCCACCTGCCCGGGAAACTGTGCGGCATAGGCGCTGCCCCGCCGCAACCGCCCGACATCGAACCGGTGCAACGCCCCCCGCGTCAGCTCCCGCACCAACAGGCCGCCCACCCACCGCCCATCCGCCCCGCGCACGATGTCGTCGTTCAGCACCGGGTCATGCAGGACCACCGGCACCCCATCGGCCGTCAACGCGACGTCCAGCTCCACGGAATCCACTGCCAGCGCGAACGCCCCGGCAAACCCCTCCAGCGTATTCTCGGGCCACAACCCGCGCGCCCCGCGATGCCCAGAAACATGAACCATTCGCCCCTCTCCCCCTGGTTCCCCACCCCGTCAAGATAAGGCACACTACCCGGATGACCGAAAAAATCCTCGGCGTGCTCGGCGGCATGGGCCCGCTCGCCAGCGCCCAGTTCATGCTGCGCCTCACTTTGCTGACCCCGGCCACGCGCGACCAGGACCACATCCCCACCATCCTCTGGTCCGATCCGCGCGTGCCCGACCGCACCCGCGGCAAGCTCGACGGCGGCGAAGACCCCGAACCCTGGCTGCTGCGCGGCATCAACGGCCTCAAGGCCGCCGGTGCGGCTGCCATCGCCATTCCGTGCAACACCGCCCATGGCTGGTACGACGTCATGGCCGCCCAGGGCCTGCCCATCCTGCACATCGTCGACGCTGCCGCCGCCGAACTGCGCAAGGCAGCGCCATCCGGCACCGTCGGCCTCATGGGCACCGCCGCCACGCTGCGCATGCGCCTCTATCAGGATCGGCTGGAATCCCAGGGCTGGACCTGCCTCACCCCATCAGACACCGAAATGGCCACCCGGGTCACCCCGGCCATCGGCCTGGTGAAGGCCAATAAGGTGGCCGAGGCCTACTCCCCGCTGGCCGAAATCGTCACTTCGCTGGCCGCCCGCGGCGCCCGGGCCGTGGTGCTCGGTTGCACGGAAATTCCGCTTGGCATCCTTGCCGGCCCCCATCACACCCTGCCGGTTCCCACCATCGACACGATCGACGCCCTCGCCTTGGCGTCGATCGCATGGGCGCGCGGCTAGAAGGCCCAGGCCTAGCCCCATAGGCACTAAGGGCCGTCGCCCTTGGAACCCCTTACTTGAGTGTTGTTTGGGGAAGGGGGCCATCGGGATGTTTCAACCACCGTGATGGCCCCCTTCCCC
>JBBQOT010000188.1:0-6202 GCA_038331165.1 Acetobacterales bacterium | reverse complement strand
GCCCCGGCATGGCGGCGTCGATTGATGAGCAAACGCTCGGGATCAAGGCCGCCGGCACGGTCGAGATGGTGGCCGAGACGCCTGGCACATTGGGGGCCGACGCGTTTAACGTCTACATCGCCATCAAGGTGGAGGGCGGCCAGATCCAGCGCGGCGGCATTCCGGTGCGCGTCACCATCCCGCTCGAAGCGTCCAAGGGGGCAGTGATCGCCGTGCCGGTCAGCGCGGTCTCGCTGTCGGCCGATGGCACGTCGCGCATCCAGGTGGAACGCGGCGGCACGCTGGAATTCGTCACGGTGCGCCCGGGTCTGGCTGCTGGCGGGTTCGTGGAGGTGGTGCCCAAGGAAGGCCAGCTGGTGGCCGGCCAGCTCGTGGTCGTCGGCTACAAGACGCCCGAGGCGGGGCTGTAGCGATGGGCCCGTACGAGGTGCTCGCCCAGCCCACCGCCACTGCGCCGCCGCAGCCCGCCCTCGACATGGTTCTCGACCTGCGCTGCGTGACCAAGCAATTTGGCGCCGACCCGGTGGTCAACGCCCTGGTGGATGTCGATCTCACATTACGTCGCGGCGAATGGCTGTCCATCACCGGGCCGTCGGGGTCGGGCAAGTCGACCCTGCTGAACATAATCGGCTGCCTCGATCGCCCGACCAACGGCCAATACCTGTTCGATGGCATCGAGACCACGACCTTCACCGAGGCCGAGCGGGCCGGGCTGCGCAGCCGGCGCATCGGCTTCATCTTCCAATCCTTCCACCTGCTCTCCTATCGCAGCGTGCTGGAGAACGTGATGCTGGCCGAGGTCTATCGCCAGCAGAGCCATCGCGACCGCGAGGCCCGCGCGCGCGAGCAGTTGCGCCGCGTGGGGCTGGAAGACCGCGACGATTTCAAGCCGCAGAAGCTCTAGTGCGGGCAGCGCCAACGTGTGGCGAACGCGCGCGCACTCATGGGCTCGCCCAGCCTGTTGCTGTGCGACGAGCCCACCGGCAACCTTGACTCGGAGAACACCGAGAACGTGCTGGCGCTGCTGGAATCGCTCAACGACGAGGGTATGACCATTGCCGTTGTGACCCATGACGAACATGTGGCGGCACGCGGCACGCGGCGGGTTGAGATGAAGGATGGACGGCTCACCCAGGGTACGCGGCCGGTGGCCACGCGCGCGCTGCACGGCGGCCCCGCGCCCCCGCTCGCCGCTGGCGTGACGCGCTCAGGCATGACCTGGCGTGACCTGCTGGGCGAAGGCCTGGCCGGCATGTTTGCCCGGCCCATGCGCATGGCGCTAACCGTACTGGGCATTGTCATTGGCATGGCGGCACTGGTCGCGACGATCGGATTGAGCCGCACCGCCGGCAACCGGATCATCGGCCAGTTTGACAGCCTGGCCGCGACCGAACTGTTCATCAGCGCCCGTCCGGGTGCTGCCACCGGCACGATCGACCCGCGCGCCGTTCCGTGGGATGCCGCAGAGCGGCTGCTGCGGCTGAACGGCGTGGTGGCAGCCGGACTGCTCAGCGAGGTGGATGCGCGCGATGTGCTGGTTGGCGCCTCACCGGTGGTCGATCCGGTGAACCAGAGCGCGTTCAAGCTGGCAATTCGCGCCGCCTCACCGGGCCTGTTCCGCGCCGTACGGGCCGAACTCGCCTCGGGCCGGATCTTCGATGCCGGGCATTCGCGACGTGGCGACCGCGTTGCCATCCTCGGCCCGGATGCGGCGCGGCGCCTGGGGATTTCGGGCGTGGAGCGGATGCCGGCAATCTACATCGGCGACCATGTCTATCTCGTGATGGGCATACTGCGCGATGTGGTTCGCCGGCCAGAACTGCTGGGCTCGGTGATCATTCCCGAAGGCACCGCACGGCGGAACTATGCGCTGCTCGGTCCGGGACTGGTGGTGGTGGAGACGCGCATTGGCGCGGCAGCGTTGATCGCCGAACAGGCGCGCGCGGCGCTGCGGCCGGACGATGTGCGCGCATTGCGCGTGCAGGTGCCGCAGGAGCCGCGCCGGGTGAAGGACGACGTGCAAACTGACCTCAACGACATGTTCCTTCTGCTGGGCAGCCTGTCGCTGATCGTCGGTGCCCTGGGCATCGCCAACATTACGCTGGTGGGGGTGATGGAGCGCACCGGCGAGATCGGGTTGCGCCGTGCCATCGGCGCTACCCGCGGCCATATCCGAGCACAGTTCCTCTTTGAGAGCGCGTCGATGGGCGTGATCGGGGGCATGCTTGGCGGCAGCATCGGTGTGTTGATCGTGGTCGGCGTCTGCGCCGTCCAGGTATGGACGCCGGTCCTTGACCCGTTCGCCCCGATGCTGGCACCGATTGTCGGCGGAGTTATCGGGCTTGTGTCGGGGGTCCACCCGGCATCGAGGGCTGCCAGTCTCGAACCTGCCGAAGCGCTGCGGGGTTGAAATGACGATGGCGGCGTCGAACCGAATTTTGACAATCGCCTTGGTGGTCTGCCTCGCCGTCATTGCCGCCCTGCCCGCGCGCGGCGCCACCGAGGTCGATGTTGCCGAATTGCGCCGCTTGCTCTCGGAGCTTCAGGCACAGAACCGCGAACTGGCCCGGCGACTTGCCACGCTTGAGGCAGACCGCCCGGCCCCACGGTCAGCGCAAACTCCGCCTGCCCGGAGTGCCGAGTCCAGAGTCACTCCTCCGCGCCCCTCCCCTCCCCAGCCCCGCACTGCCGCCACCACCCCGCCACCCTCCCCCGCCCTGCCAGTCGTGCCGGCTGCTCAGCGCCCCAGCGACATCGAGCAGCGAATCCGCGAGTTGGAGATCGCCCGCGTGGCGCAGGAGGATGGGACGCGCTGGATCATCCAGGACGCGCTGTCCAAGATTAGCCCGAAGATCAACGAGTTCCTCGAACTCAGCGGATCGATCGAGGTGCTGGGAGCGCGCGTCCGCGACTTCTCGGGCCCCGTCAAGGAAAGCCTCAGCATCAACACCATCGAACTGGATTTTGGCATCAAGCTGAATGACTGGATCAGCGGCAACCTGAAGCTTGCGTACGACTCGGGTACCGGCATCCAGTTCCCAACGACCGAGGGGTTTGCCACCGGCGTGGACCGGTTGACCGTCGATCGGGCGGTCATGACGATCGGCGATGTGCAGCGCTTCCCGCTGTTCCTGCGCGTCGGGCGCGACGTTCTGCCGTTCGGAAGCTCAACCGGCGTTCACCGCGCCGATGTCTTGTCGATCACCAACCCACTCACCGTTGACGTGTTCGAGACACGCAAGACGTCGGTAGGCATAGGCTTCGCCTGGCCAACCCCCGAACCCGGTCCGTCGCCGCGCCCTGTGGTCGTGCCGACCGTCCAGCCGCTTGTCATCGGCCCCTTCGTCAGTCGCGCAGCGCAATGGATGGGCTACCGCCCGCTGCCCCAGCGCCCAGGGCGGCCGGTGCCGGTCACACCCGCGCCGCACGGCCCGCCATTCTACGGCAGCGTCTACATCTACGAGGGCACGCCTGATTTGGCGACTAATCGGCGGGCTACCCAGAACTACAACGTGAGCCTCGGCTACCGCACCGAGGGACATTGTGGCCGGCCCTACGAGGCCTTGCGCGACTCGCTGGTATGTCCCTGGGCTTTCGACTTTCACGTTGACTACAACCCGTCCGTGTTCGACAGCACCTTTCTTGAGAATGGATATCGGTCGTTCCTGGGACAAATCGGCATGGTGCCGGGCGTGTCCGCCACCACAAAACTAAACCTCGGGCCCTTCGCACTGGTCGGCGAAGTTAACACGGCAATCCGCCGGGCATCCTTTGTCGACGGTCTCGGCCAAACAATGCGCATTGCGCCCATGACATGGCAGGTGTCGCTGGGCTACCAGTTCGACTGGAATCCTTGGGTCGAAGCGGTCGGTGGGCAAGGCACCTTCGTTGCGGTCGGATATTCGAGAAGCCACGACCTTGCAGGTGCCAGTGTCCTAGTCAACGGCCAGCCCAAACGCACGGGTGCAGTACCCGAATCACGCTTCTTTATCTCCGCTGGTGAGTGGGTTACGGATGGAGTGAAGCTGCAGCTGGAGTACGCGCTCAATTTCGACTATTCCCGCGCTCGCGGCGGTACTGGAAAGACGGGACACGGTATATATTCCGTTATTACTTTCAATTTTTGAACATTTTTCAAAATCTTTTCTCAATATTGAAGGGTGTTCGTAGAATACGACGAACAATATCTCCAAGTCTTGTAGTGGGTCTCCGGGACCGACATCTTCACGCGACGGCTTTAACTTATTGTCGAGCGTTTAATACCAATCACTGTTTGGGATGACCCATGGCCAAGCAAGACCAGGGCGTCGCCGTCGCGGCGCGAAGCCGCGCCGACGGGGACCCACCAGGGGCCAAGCCCCGTGGGCGCGCGAACAAGCGGAAGCCCTCCGCCAGAAGGTCCGCCGTGAAGGCAGCGACCCGCACCGCGAGCGCAGGGAGGCTACAGTCGCCGCTTAGGCGAAGGCGGAGCGCGACCGCTTGACCCTCGGCGTGCTGATGGAGGACTGGCAGCGGATGTGCCTTGCCAACCGCAGCCCTCGCTATGCCGCAGAAGCAGCCCGCGCGATCAAGCACGCCTTCCCCAAGCATTGGGACAAGCCGGCCGCCGACCTGGGCCGCACAACCGCGGTGCGTGTGCTGGACGGGCTACAGCGGCCCGCCTGGGCCGCCGGGTCGGCCAAGGGCATTGCCGCCGCCCGCACGGCCGCCTATGGCCGCGCTTGCTATGGCTGGGCCATCAAGCGCGACACCGTGCGAACAAACCCGTTCCTGGACCTGCCGATGCCGGCCGCCGGCCCGGCGCGCGATCGGGTGCTGAGTGACGACGAACTCAAGGCTGTCTGGAATGCCGCCGGCAGGGCGATTGTGCCATTCGGCCCGATGGTGCGCATGCTGATCCTGACCGGCCAGCGCCGCGAGGAAGTCGCCGGCATGCGGTGGGAGGACGTGTCCGAGGACCTGGACTTGTGGACGATCCCCGGCAGCGAGACGAAGAACGGCAAGCCCCATCTCGTGCCGCTCACCGAGGACGCGCAGGCGATCCTTGGCGCGCATGTGCCCGAGATCGGCGAGCGCACCGGGCTGGTGTTCCCCGGCCGAGTGGGCACGCAGTTTTCCGGTTGGTCCAGGAGCAAGGCCGATCTGGACAAATCGGCCGGCGTAACCGGCTGGCGTATCCACGACCTGCGCCGCACGCTGGCGACCGGGCTGCAACGCCTCGGCGTCCGGCTGGAAGTGACTGAAGCCGTGCTGAATCACATTTCCGGCAGCCGGGCCGGGTTGGTGGGCGTGTATCAGCGCCACGACTGGAAGAACGAGAAGGGGGCCGCCCTGCAAGCGTGGGCGGGGCACGTCACGAGCGTGGTGCAGGGAGTCGAACAGGGTGCCAACGTCGTGCCGCTTCGGCCAGCAGCCGCCGGCTGAAGCCCCCGCCAGGGCGCGCGCCGGGAATTCCGGACACGACAACTGGAACAGTGCGCGGATTTGGACCGTCTGCGCATGTTGCCTGTATGGCATGATACGCTCATTGTCGCGCGAGCCGCGAATGATTCCAGGGCACATGCATGAGCGACCGCTTCTTCGAACACCCCATCATCAACTCGCCCTACGAACCGCCGCGCCGTCACCACCCACTAGACGCCGAGGGCCAGCCGCTTGACCTTCCGCCAGTCGAAGGCCGCCGCCGCTCTGAACTGATCACCCCGGTCCCCAAGCCCACCCGCCGGCGTGCCAAGTCAGCGCCGCCCGAGCAGGCCTCCATGGTCATGCCGGACCAGCAGGGCCTCTCCACCACCGAAATCGAATACAACCCCACCCCCATCATCAACGAAATCCGCCAGCTGGTAGACGCCTGGCGCGCCCTCCCGAACCCACGCGACTGGCAGGTCACCCCCGCCACCGCCCGCCTGTTGCAGCACTGGCGCTCCGCCGACTCCTTCGCCAACCAGCGCCCGTTCTTCTGCCAGGTCGAAGCCGCGGAAACGATGATCTGGCTCACCGAGGTCGCCCCCACCCTCGGCGTCCGCGCCCGCAAGTTCCTCGACCACGTGGAAGGCGCCAATGCCCAGGCGAACCCCGAACTGCTGCGCATGGCCATGAAAATGGCCACCGGCAGCGGCAAAACCACCGTCATGGCCATGCTGATCGCCTGGCAAACCATCAACGCCGCCCGCCAGCCCAACAGCCGCCGCTTCAGCCGCGG
>JBBQOT010000187.1:0-6213 GCA_038331165.1 Acetobacterales bacterium | reverse complement strand
CGTGTGGAGGAACCGCGGCATCAGTCGAAGCTCGCCAGAAGCTTGTCGATGTCGCTCTGGTCCATCGCGCTGGCAGGCAGCTGCGGCCCGTTCAGCAGCGACGCCTCCAGCGGCGCCGGACGTGGTGGCGGATGGTTCTCGCGGCGGTCGAAAGTGGCGATGATGTGCCCCACCTTGCTGTCGATCGCCTTCAGCGTCGCCACCACCTTGGTGATGCGCTGGCCGGTGATGTCCTGGAAGCTGCAGGCCTCGTAGATCTTCGTCGTCGCCTCCTGCAGCACGCCGGCGGCATCGCTTTCCAGCGTGCCGGCCACCCCATCCAGCGTCTCGCATACCTCCAGGATGGAATCCGTCGCCGCAGCGGTGTGCGCCACGATGGCGTCAAGCTCATCGGTCGCCGAGGGGATGTGGCTGGCCGTGATGTCGTCCACCTGGAGCGCTGCGATCTCTGCTCGTGCATTGGCAATCGTCCGCCCAAGCTCAGCCACCTCGCTCAGCAGCGACGACTCCAGGCTGGTGAGGTCGCCGCGCATGCTTGCAAGCACGGATTGCACGACTTCGGCGACCATCTCAGGCTGTGCCGCCGGCCATCTGGCGCCGATCTCCTCCAGGCGCTGCGACAGTGCCTCGGGGCCGTTCGGGACAGGCATTGGGCTGTCAGGCATGACCAAGCACCTTTTCGATTTTTTCGCGCAACGTCTCGGCGTTGAACGGCTTGACGATGTAGTTCGAAACGCCCGCCTGCTTGGCAGCCACCACGTTCTCCACCTTGCTTTCGGCGGTGATCATGATGAACGGCGTGACCTTCAGCCGCGCATCGGCTCGCACTTCCTGCAGCAGTTGCAGGCCGGTCATCGGCGCCATGTTCCAGTCGCTGATCACCAGGCCAAAATTGCTGGCGCGCATCTTGCCCAGCGCCTCCGCACCGTCCGAGGCTTCCTCCACGTTGTTGAAGTCGATCTGCTTCAGCAGATTGCGGATGATCCGCAACATGGTCTTGTAGTCATCGACGATCAGCACGTTCATCGATTTGTCGATCGACATCTTAATCTCCTTTTGGCAGGCGCGGCGGGGCCGCACGGGCCGGTTCTGGCAGTTCCCGCCATTCTGGCGGGGGTCACGGCGCCACGCCGGGCGCCGTGGTGGACCGGCGTCGCCCACCGCCGGCTATCGCGGCGGCGCCGGGTCAGCGGGACGGTTGGCCTGGGTCCGACGTTGCGCCAGCTCGGCGGTAATCTGGCGCGCGCGCTCGGGCTGCATGGCGGCGAGCAACGGGGCTGCCTTGGCCTCCTTCATGCGGTCGAGCACGGCGAGCAGCACGGGGCGGTCGAGGTCGTTGAAAATTGCCGCCGCCTCGCGCGGCTTCATCGTTTCATACAGCTTGACCAGGCTGCGCCAGTTTTCCTCATCATGGGCGCGGCGTGCGGCCTCCAGCGTCTCCAGCCGGCGCTGCAAATCGCCGAGCTCATCGGCACGGCCCGACAGGCGCTTCTCCGCGGCGGCGAGCAGCCCCTCGCGGGTGCTGAGTACGGCCTCGCGCCCTTCAAGTTCGGTGCGGCGGCGGCGCAGGTCGAGCAGGATGGCGCGCTCGGCCTGGCTGACTGGCGGCTCCGCCAGCGACGTCGGCGGTGGCGGAACGATAACCTGGGGCTGCTGATCGGCCGACAGCGCGGGCGCGGGCGCGGTGGCGGAGGCGGCGGGCGGCGGGCGGGTCGGTGCGGCCGGCTTGGCTGGCCCCGTGGCAGCAGGCGGGCTGCTGCCGGCCACGGCCTGGCGAACCAACCCGGCCGATTTCAGCCCGGCAAGTGCCAGCATCGCCACCATGACCACCGGCAGCAGCCGGGGCGTGAACCGCGCGCGAAGCAAGGCAGCGGCGCGCGCCATGTCAGCGAGCGATCTTGAGCGCGCGCATCAGGTCGCGCTCAGCCTGGCTGCGCAAGCGCGGCGCGGGGTCGGCCGCTGGCATGGCCTCGGGTTCCGGTGGTGGCGACACCAGCACGGGGCGCGGCGGCGGCAGGTCCAGCGCACGACCGGCGCGTACCAGGTGATCCAGCCGGTCGGCCAGCACGGTGCCGCGCTCGTCGAGAAAGACCAGATCGTCCTTCAGCCGGGCGGCGGATTCCACTTGGCGGGCGATCTGCCGCCCGGCGCCATCGGCGGCCTCCTTCAGCCGGGCGACCCCCTGCTCGGCGGCGCGCGTGGAGGCGTTGAAGCTGGCCACCAGTTCCTCCAGTGCAGCACGGTCGCGCTTCAGCACGCCGAGCGCCCGCTCAAGCCGCACGGCATGGAACATCGTGGCCAGCAAAAGCCCGACCAGGGCGAGTTCAAGAAGCCATTCCATGCCTGCCATCCCGCTGCCATTCTGGCCGTGATTGGGTGAACGAAAGCTTTGCGCCGCCAGCAATTGTCGCCAGAGTCCGCCCTAAAGAACCCGTTCCTAGCGTTCGCCGACGGCCGGACGCTGCACCTCGCGGTCGATGCGCACCGCCAGCTTGCTCTTGCGCCGTCCCACCTGGCCCTCGAACAGGGTCACGGTGCCGCAGCGCAGCTGCACCGTGCCGCCGGGGGCGGTATTCAGCACGATCTTGCTGCCGGGCTTCAGCGCCATCACGTCGGATAGCCGCATGGTCTGTTCGTCCAGCACCACGTCCAGGTCGATGTCGGTGTTCCACAACTCCTCGGCGAGATGGGTTTCCCAGATCGAATCGCGGCCGAATTTCTCCCCCATGAACTGCTGCAGCAGCAGCTCGCGCACCGGCTCCAGCGTGGCATAGGGCAGCAATAGCTCCACCCGCCCGCCGCGGTCCTCCATGTCTACCCGCAGCCGCGCCAGCACCGCGGCGTTGGACAGGCGGGAGATCGTGGCAAAGCGCGGGTTCACCTCCAGCCGCTCGAAGCGGAACGTCACCGGGCACAACGGATCGAAGCTGAGCGACAGGTCGGCCAGCACCACCTGGATCAGCCGCTCCACCAGGGTGCGTTCGATGGTGGTATACGGCCGTCCCTCGATGCGCATCGCCGCGGTGCCCCGCCGGCCGCCCAGCAGCACATCGACGATCGAGTAGATCATCGCGCTGTCGACCACCATCAGGCCGTAATTGTCCCACTCCTCCGCCTTGAACACCGCCAACATCGCCGGCAGCGGAATGGAATTGAGGTAGTCGCCGAAGCGCAGCGACAGAATGTTGTCGATCCCGACCTCGACGTTGTCGCTGGTGAAGTTGCGCAACGACGTCGACATGATGCGCACCAGCCGGTCGAACACGATCTCCAGCATCGGCAGGCGTTCGTAGCTCACCAGGCCCGAGCTGATGATGCGCTGCATGCCGGTGCGGTTTTCGCCGTCGCCGGGGCCGGCGTCGAAGCCCAGCAGGCTGTCGATCTCGGCTTGGTTCAGCACCCGCTGCGGCAGCACCGCCGCACTCTCGCCCGCGCCCTCCGCCGCGCCGTCGGCCTCGGTCTGCCCGCCCCAGGCGGCGGCAAGGTCCTCTTCCGACTGCGTGCCGCTCATGCCGACCGCCCCAAGAATCGGCCGATGAAGCATCGGTCGATGGCGGTCGGTATGGGTTTCCTTTCGCGCGCCGCCGCCGGCCAGCCCCGCCATGGCGGCTTCGCCGTGGCCGGCGCGCGATACCAGCCGACGAAAATCCCGGCAGAGTTGTCATCGCCGCGGGTTGGTCTCATTGCACGATCATCTCGGGGAACAGCACATCGACGATGCGCGCCGGCGCGACCGCAATGTTGGCGCGCGCCAGCAACTCCTCGCGCAGGCGATAGGTGCCCGCACTGCCGCGCAGCTCCTCCGGTCGCATCTCGCGCAGATAGGTCTGGAACAGGTCCAGCAGGCGCGGCATGGCAGCACGCACCGCCACCTCGTCCTCGGCGCGGGCCAGCTCCAGCTTAGGGCGCAGCTTGATGAAGCTGTTGCGCCGCGGGCCGGCGTTGAGATTGGCGATGATGTCGGGCATGTCCATGAACACCGCCGGCGGTCTTGCCTCCGCTTTGCCGGCCGACTTGCCGTCGGCGGTGCTGTGGCCGGTGCCGCCGGGCGCCGCCGCGCCATGCCCGGACTCGGCCTGCCCATCGGCCTTCTTGCCCATGCCCAGCAGCGGCGGCAGGATGCCCGAGAACCACAGCCCGGCCCCCGCGCCGCCCAGCACCAGCGGGATGGCCAGCAGGACGATCAGCTTCTTCTTGCCGCCCTTTCTGGGCGGTGCACCCTCGGCGTCGTCGCCGGGTGCCGCAGCCGCCGCAGCCGTCATGATCGTTCCTTTCCAGACCGCACCCCGGCCGCGCGAGCGCCCACCGTGCCCGCCACCGCACTCTGGCCCCCGCTGGTTAACGAAGGCTTGCGCCGGCGGCGCGAACTGCCGGGCCGCAGGCGCATGCACTGGGCAGAACATGCCGGGCGCGCGGCGGGCGGCGGCCGGCCGGTGGCGGATTTCCGCCATCGCGCCCCTGGCACGGCGGTTGCGACGGCAGCGCCACGCCGCACGCCCGCCGCAGGATCACACCCCGATGCAGAACATCACCAACATCGCGCTATCGCGCCTCACCGCCCAGCAGCGCGCGCTCGACGTCACCGCCGGCAACATCGCCAATGCCAACACCCCGGGCTATCGCGCCGAGCGGCTGGTGTTCAGCGACTTCCTGCTGCGCACCCGTGGCCGCGACCTGCCGCCCGGGGGCGAAACCGTCACCTTCACCCAGGACCGTGCCAGCTACCGCGACCAGGCCGCCGGACCGATCACCCATACCGCCAACACCCTCGACCTCGCGCTCGGCGGCGACGGCTACTTCATGGTCGAAACCCCCTCCGGCACCCGTCTGACGCGGGCCGGGCATTTCGAGCTCAACGCCAGCAGCAACATCGTCAACAGCGACGGCCACCCGCTGCTCGACGCCGGCGGCCAGAAAATCCAGCTCGCCGCCGCCGATACCACGATCACCATTAGCGCCGACGGCACCATCAGCACCGAAAACGGCCGCGTCGGGCGCATCGGCGTGGTCCGCCCCGCCGACCCGCTGCGCATGAAACCCGAGGGCGGGCGGCTCTTCGTCGCCGAGGGCACCCCGCTGCCGGTCGACAAGCCCCGCGTCATCCAGGGCGCCATCGAGCAAAGCAACATCTCCCCGGTGATCGAACTGACCCGCATGATGCGCGAACTGCGCGAGTTCGAATTCACCAGCAAAATGGTGCAGTCCGACAGCGCCCGCCAGCAGAACGCCATCGACAAACTGACCCAGAAGCGGAGCTGAGCGCATGCGTTCCCTCGACATCGCCGGCACCGGCATGCAGGCCCAGGCAACCAACGTGGAAGTGATTTCCAACAACATCGCCAACATGACCACCACCGGATTCAAGCGCCGGCGGGCCGAATTCCAGGACCTGATCTACCAGAACCTGCGCCGCGTCGGCTCCAACTCGTCCGACGCCGGCTCGGTGGTGCCCGCCGGCGCCCAGGTCGGGCTGGGCGTGAAGACGGCGGCGATCTACCGCATCAACGAACAGGGCAACCTGCAACAAACCTCCAACGCCTTCGACCTGGCGATCCGCGGCAACGGCTTCTTCCAGGTCACCCTGCCCAGCGGCGAAACCGCCTACACCCGCGACGGAACCTTCGCCCTGTCGGCCGAGGGCCAGGTCGTCACCGCCGACGGCTACGTGGTGCAACCCGGCGTCACCGTGCCGGCCAACGCCACCAACGTCACCATCAACGCCTCGGGCCAGGTCCAGGTCACGCTCGACGGCCAAGCGGCCCCCGCATTGGTGGGGCAGGTCCAGCTCGCCGTGTTCCCCAACGCCGCCGGGCTCGATGCCCAGGGCGACAACCTGTTCCTCGCCACCACCGCCAGCGGCAACGCAGTCACCGGCACCCCGGCCTCGCCCGGCTTCGGCTCAGTGCTGCAGGGCTTCATCGAAACCTCCAACGTCAACGTCGTCAGCGAAATCACCAACCTGATCACCGCCCAGCGCGCCTACGAGATGAACAGCAAGGTGATCACCACCTCCGACCAGATGCTCTCCACCCTCACCAATCTGCGCTGACGCCATGCGCATCGCGGCCACCCTCCTGATTGCGCTGGCGCTCGCCGGCCCCATCCACACCGCCACCCTCCATGCCGCCACCCTGCGCCCGATCACCACGCTGGCCGCCCCGGTGGTGCGCCTGGCCGACCTGTTCGACGGCCTCATGGCCGACGGCACTGTGG
>JBBQOT010000186.1:0-6246 GCA_038331165.1 Acetobacterales bacterium | reverse complement strand
CGCCTGGCTCATCCGCTTGGTCCAGCGCACCGCGCAACTCTACCCGCAACTCGAAATCCTCATCGGCCGCCCCGAAATGGCCGAACTGCTCGCCGCCGCACCGCAAGCCGGCCGCATCCTCCGCCCGCTCTGCCGCATGCTGGGCATCCGCCCCCTGGCGCCGGTCCTGCGCCTGCCGGAAAGGCCGCGCCCACCGCGCCCGGTCAAGCCAAAACCCGCCGTCGAACGCGTCACCGCACGAGAACGACGAGCCTGGCTATCCTATTCCCCCGGCCGCCTCAGGCTCTCGCCAACCCAGCCCAACCCCCTCCGGGGAAAATTCACCTCAACCTGACCCTCCCTCAACCACGCACATAATGTTACGATATAACAATATTAACTCTTCTCTAACGGATAAAGTTTTTTTGCTTCTTTTTGTTCACAAAAAGAAGACCTTCCTTCTCTAAGCCTTCTTCTCCCACCCCCGCCCAGTCTGTTGCCAGTAGGATAGTTCATGCCCCGCCGCCTTGGCGGTTTTCCATCGTTCCCGCGCCTGTTCCACCTGGGATTCGTCATTCCCGTCGAACAGGTCGAACACCCGGGCGAACGCCTCCAGCCGCGCGCTTTGGGCTCCGTCCACCAGGAACAGGAACCGCGCCCCGTTCGGTGCGTCGTCGTCGGTGGTCAGCCAGATCGGCTGCATGTCGGCATGTCCCATCGCGGCCGTGCCATGCGGCAGCCACACCGGCTCCGGGCACAGCCACAGCGCGGTATCCAGCGCGGCCACAAGTTCGGCGCTGCCACACCGCACCACCGCCCGTTCGCCGGCCTCCAGCGTCCGCCCCAGCAGCCGGGGCAGGGTGGCCTCCAGCCCAGTGCGGGTCAGGTGGTAGAAGCCGATCTCGGCCATGGTCAGGCGGTCTCGAAGCAGGTCGCCACCAGCCGGTCCAGCAGCCGCACCCCGAACCCGCTGGGACCCATGGCATGCAGCGGATCGGCGGCGGCCCGGTTCGCCACCCCGGCGATATCCAGGTGCGCCCACGGCACGTCGCCCACGAATTCGCGCAGGAACGCTGCCCCATGGCAGGCATCCGGCTGCATTCGCCCCGACAGGCAGTGCCGGATATCGGCGATCGCCGAATCGAGGTCGCGCCGATGCCCATCGCCGATCGGCATCCGCCAGACCGCCTCGCCCACCGCGCGGCCGGCCGCCGCCACCTGTGCCGCCAGGGCGGCATCGTTGTCGAACAGCCCGCCATGGTGGTGGCCCAGCGCGGTCACGATGCTGCCGGTCAGCGTCGCCAGGTCGATCATGGCGCGCGGCTTATGCTGCCGCGCCGTCCAGGCCAGCGCATCGGCCAGCACCAGCCGCCCTTCGGCATCGGTGTCCACCACCTCGATCGTCTTGCCGGAAAAGCTGGTCAGCACATCGCCCGGCCGGTAGCTCGCCGCCCCGGTGGCATTCTCGGCGATCGGCAGCACCGCGATCGCCGGCGCCGGCGATTGGCGCAACGCCAGCGCCAGGATCGCCCCGGCCGCCGCCGCCGCCCCGGCCATGTCGCCGCGCATCGCCTCCATGCCGACGGCCGGCTTGATGCAGATGCCGCCGGTGTCAAACGTGATGCCCTTGCCCACAAAGGCCACCGGCGCTGTCCGCAGCCGGCCTTTCCAGCGAAGTACCACCATCGTAGGCGGATGCACCGAGCCCTGGCCGACCGCCAGCAGCGCCCCCAACCCTTGCCGCCGCAGTTCGGCCTGGTCCAACACGCCCACCGCGATGCCATAGCGCGACAGGGCTTGCAGTCGCGTCACGAATTCCTGTGGCGTCAGCACATTGCCCGGCTCGGCCACCAGATCGCGCGCGAAAAGTGCCCCGCGCACTCCGGCCGAGGCGATGCGCCACGCCGCCTCCACCGCATCCGGCATATCGGTCAGCAGGTCCACCGCCACCAGCTTCGCCGCGCCCTCATCGGCGCGCGTCCGCAGCCGGTCGAACCGCCAGGCGCGCAGACACGCACCCGCCGCGAACGCTGCCGCGGCACCTGGCGCCAGCCCGTGGGCGTCCAGCGCCACATGCGCCACGCCCACCAGTGCCGCCGCCGCCCGCGCCCCGGCTTGGCGCAGCGCTTCCTCATCGGCCGCCGCCGCGCCCAGCCCGACCAGCAGCACCCGCCCCTGGCCGCCCCGCACATCGCACAGCGTATCGGCGGCCCCGGTGAACCCGTCCGCCGCCGCCGCCGCGCGCAGTCCTACCGGCAGCGCCGCCGTGTCCGTCACCGGCAGCGCCGTTGCCGTCGCGGCCGGCGCGGTGCGCCCGATGCGAACCTCCAGCATCGGCCCGGCCCGTCAGCCTTCGTAGTGCTCGGCCACCATCCGGTCGAGCAGTCTTACGCCAAAGGCCGTGGCCCCCTTCGGGATGGTCGGCGCATCCTTGCTGCTCCATACCGTCCCGGCCACGTCCATATGTACCCAGGGCTTGCCGTTGACGAAACGCTGGATGAATTGTGCCGCCGTGATCGCCCCGCCCGGCCGCCCGCCGATGTTCTTCATGTCGGCGATATCGCTGCGGATCTGCTTGTCATAGGCATCGCTCAGCGGCATCCGCCACACGTTCTCGCCGGTCGCCGCCCCGGCGGCATGCAGCTGGGCCGACAGCGCATCGTCGTTGCTGAAGAACCCAGCATACTCATGCCCCAGCGCCACAATGATCGCCCCGGTCAGCGTGGCCAGGTCCACCATGAAGCGCGGATCGTATTTCTGCTGGCAGTACCAAAGCACATCGGCCAGCACCAGCCGCCCCTCGGCATCGGTGTTGATCACTTCCACCGTCTGCCCGGAATAGGTCTTGACCACATCGCCCGGCCGCTGCGCGGTGCCCGAGGGCATGTTCTCGACCAGCCCGACCAGCCCGATCACGTCGACCTTCGCCTTCCGTCCGGCCAGGGCCGCCATCAGTCCGATCACGGTGCCGGCGCCGCCCATGTCCCACTTCATGTCTTCCATGCCACCGGCCGGCTTGATCGAGATGCCGCCGGTGTCGAAGGTCACGCCCTTGCCGATGAAGGCCAGAGGCTTGGCCTTGGTCTTGCCCTTCGCGGCCGCGGCGCCGTTCCAGGTCATCACCACCATGCGCGGCTCGTTGGCACTGCCCATGGCAACCCCCATCAGCGCGCCGAAGCCAAGCTTGGTCATTTCCTTCGGCCCGAACACCTCGACCTTCAGCCCGAGGCTCTCCAGCTTGCGGCAGCGCTCGGCCATCTCGGCGGGGTTCAGCACATTGGCCGGCTCGCTGACCAGGTCGCGGCTGAGGAACACGCCCTCGGCAATGGCCTTGAGGTCGGCCCAGCCATCGCGTGCCTTCGGCACTTCGGCGGTCAGCACGGTCGCCTTGGCGAATTTCGGCTTGTCCTCGGGCTTCTCGGTGGTGCGGTAGCGGTCGAAGCGATAGCTGCGCAGCGCGAGGCCCATCGCCACATGCGCCGCTTGAGCCCCGGTCAGCCCGACTGCCGACACACCGGCCGCCATCTCGCGCGCCAGGGCGGCGGCCGCGGCGCCGCCGGCATCCTCCAGGTGGCGTGCCGCGATGCCGTCGAGCTTGCCCAGGCCGACGGCGACCACGCGGTTCAACCCGGCGCCGGGGGCCAGCACCGTCGCCGTTTGCCCGCGCTTGCCCTTGAACTCAGCGGCCGCCAAGGCGCGGCTGACCGCACCGCCAGTTGCCGCATCGGCCGCGTCGAGCAGGGAAGCGGTCGGTGATCCGGCAGTGGCACCTTCCTCCAGCATCAGCACGAGGGCACCCGATTTGGGCAGCGCGGGCTTGGCGAAGGCGATGTCCAGCATGGCGGCGCTCCGGTGCGAATATTTCTCAGGCGGACTGTAGCAGCCATCCGCCAATTGGCCAGCCGCCCCGCACCCTGTAAGGAGGACGGATGAACGACCGTGCCCTTCTCGACCTCGCCTTCGACCTCGCCCTGCGTGCCGGCGAGGTGATCATGCAGATCCGCGCCCGCGGCTTCGAAACCCTGGAGAAGGCCGACGAATCGCCGGTCACCGAGGCCGACCACGCGGCCGAGGCGCTGATCGTCGCCGGGCTGCGCGCCGCCTGCCCCGAGATCCCCGTGGTCGCCGAGGAGGAGATCGCCGCCGGCCATGTGCCGAAGGATGCCGATGTGCTGTGGGTGGTCGACCCGTTGGACGGTACCCGCGAATTCGCCCGCCGGCGCGACGACTTCGCTGTTTGCATCGGCTTGGTGCGCCGTGGCGCGCCGGCGCTGGGCGTGGTCGGCCAGCCGGCCACCGGCGCGCTCTATGGCGGCATCGTGGGCCAGGGGGCGTGGAAGCGCGAGGGCGGCACCGAGCGCCCGATCTCCACCCGCCAACCGCCTGCCGCCGGCATTTCCGTCGTCGCCTCGCGCCACTACGCCGACGATCCGCGCCTCACGCCCTTTCTGGCGGGCCGCAAGGTCGCCGACGTTGTGCACATGGGCTCCGCGCTCAAGTTCTGTCTGGTCGCCGAGGGCCGCGCTGATCTCTACCCGCGTTTCGGCCCGACCATGGAATGGGACACCGCCGCCGCGCACGCCCTGGTGGAGGCCGCCGGCGGCACCATCCGCCTGCTCGATGGCGGCGGCGTGCTGCGCTACGGCAAGCCCGATTGGCGCAACCCCCCCTTCGTCTGCTCCGGCCCGACCTGACGGCGGTGGTGGCGTGAGCCCCACGCGACTGCTTGCCGCCGACGCTGCCGGCATCGCCGCGGCGGCGCGCTTGCTGCGTGGGGGTGCGCTGGTCGCCTTCGGCACCGAGACGGTCTATGGCCTGGGTGCGGACGCCACCAGCGATAGCGCGGTTGCCGCTATTTTCGCCGCCAAGGGCCGGCCGCATTTCAACCCGCTGATCTGCCACTATCCCGACGCCGATGCGGTCTTTGCCCATGTCGAGCCCGACGGTCGCGCGCGTGCGCTGGCCGCAGCGTTCTGGCCCGGCCCGCTGACCCTGGTGCTGCCGCGCCGGCCTGATTGCCCCGTGGCATTGCTGGCCGGTGCCGGCCTGGAAACCCTGGCCGTGCGCGTGCCCGCCCGTGCCGAGGCGCTGGCGTTGCTGCGCCAGGTCGGGCGCCCGGTCGCCGCCCCGTCGGCCAACCGCTCGGGGCAGGTCAGCCCGACCACCGTCGCGCATGTGATGGACGGGCTTGGAGGGCGCATCGCTGCGGTGCTCGATTGCGGCCCCTGCGCGGTCGGCCTGGAATCGAGCGTGCTCGACCTTACCGGCGGCACGCCGGTGTTGCTGCGCCCCGGCGGGCTGACGCGCGAGCGGATCGAGGCGGTGGTGGGCCGCATCGGCACCGGCATCACCCCGGCCGCGGCCGAAGCCGCACGCGGCCTGCGCTCACCCGGACTGCTGGTTTCGCACTATGCACCGCGCCTGCCGGTGCGCCTGGCCGCCACTGCGGTCGGACCCGACGAGGCCCTGCTGGCGTTTGGCCCACCCCTGCCTGGTGCTGGGCGCACCTACCAGCTCAGCGAATCCGGCGATCTCGCCATGGCGGCGGCGCGGCTGTTCGCCGGTCTGCTGGCGTTGGACGCCGCGGGATCGGCGATAGTGGCCATCGCGGTGATGCCGATCCCCGAGGAGGGCCTCGGGGTTGCGATCAACGACCGGCTTCAGCGGGCTGCCGCTCCCCGCTCCTGAGCCCCCTATTCGCGGAATGCTGCTGAATCCGCCGCACCATCAGTGCCAGCCACAGGCTGCCCAGGCCCAGTATGGCGAGGTTCACCGGCAAGGTCATGCCCCGTCCGGACCCGTCTGCCTCCTGGCCGCAAGCGCTGCAATCGGCCGAAGTCGGCGCCAGGGATTCCAAGACAGGGTTTTGTTGCACCGTCGCCCCCGCCTGGCGTGGACCAAGCACGCAAAGCGTCACCAGTATGATGGCAGCGAAAGCCTGGACCCGATCGGTCAGTTCCATATCGATACCCTTGGCGGCAGCGTGGATTTCTTCCCGTTGCGTCACCGATGCAATCATCATGCCAATGTTACATTTCAATGATTTATTCGGCCTCAGCGTCAACAAGTGTAAAGCTTTCCGACACCGACGGCGCAGCTTCGCGATTGTTCGCTCCACCCCACGCGGATAGGCTGGCCGCGGAGGTCGCCTGCATGCCCGATACCAATTTGCCCAGCGCTGCCCTGATCGACAGGCTGCGCACCATCCTTGGCCCACGTGGACTGGTGACCGACGCCGCCGACACGGCCCCGCATGTGGAGGACTGG
>JBBQOT010000185.1:0-6273 GCA_038331165.1 Acetobacterales bacterium | reverse complement strand
TCGTGGTGCCGACGCAGAATGTCGAGATGGCGGTGGACGAGATCAACCGCTGTGCCGCCGACAAGCGCTTCGTGCAGATCCTGCTGCTGGTGATGGGCGACACGCCGCTGGGAAGGCGCCACCACTGGCCGATCTATGCGGCGGCGGAGAAGCATGGGCTGGCGGTCGGCATCCATGCCGGCAGCGCCTATCATAACCCGCCCACGCCGGTGGGCTGGCCGAGCTACTACACCGAGGATTATGTGGGCCAGGCACAGGCCTTCCAGACCCAGCTGACCAGCATGATCTGCGAGGGCGTGTTCACCAAGTTCCCACATTTGAAGGTGGTGCTGCTGGAATCCGGCTTCACCTGGCTGCCGGCGCATTTGTGGCGGTTGACCAAATACTGGCGCGGGCTGCGGATGGAGATCCCCTGGGTGGATCGGGCACCCGGCGACATCGTGCGCAGCAATGTGCGGCTGTCGTTGCAGCCGGTGGACGGGCCGCCGGATTTGGCCTCGCTGATGAAGCTGTTCGAGCATATGCAGAGCGACGAGTTGTTGCTGTTCTCGACCGACTACCCGCACTACCAATTCGACGGCACGGCGGCGATCCCCGACGGGCTGCCGGCCGAGCTGGTGCGCAAGATCGCGATCGACAACCCGCGGGCGACCTATGCCCGCCTGATGGAGACGGTAGGATGAACGAAGTTCGCACCCAGCCGATCCCCGAAGCGACCGTCGCCAGCAAGGTGGCCGTGGCCGACGGTGACATCCATCCGGCGCGCCAGGGTCCGAAGGATTACCATCCATGGCTGTCGCAGCGGTGGCAGGCGCATCTGGACGAGTACGGCTCGCCGGCGCGGCAGGGCTGGCAGGTGGGGCCGGCCTATCCCAAGAGCCAGCCGAATGCTTCGCGGCGTGACGCCTATCCGCCCGAGGGTGGCCGGCCGGGCAGCTCGCTGGGCTTCATGCAGGAACAGCATCTGGACACGAACAACGTGGCGCTGGGCATTTTGAACCCGCTCGGCTCGGGCCAGGGGGTGCAAAATCCCGAGCTTTCGGCCGCTTTGTGCCATGCGACCAATGAGTGGCAGTTGGCGGAATGGACCAGCAAGGACAGCCGGTTGCGGGCCTCGGTTGTGGTTCCGTATGAGGATGCGGTGGCCTCGGCCGCGGAAATTCGGCGCTATGCTGGCAATCCCGCCTTCGTGCAGGTGCTGATGCTCAGCCGTACCGCGGAACCGCTGGGCAGCCGGAAATACTGGCCGATCTATGAGGCGGCGGCGGAGGCGGGCATGCCGGTGGGCGTGCATGCATTTGGCTATGGCGGCAATCCGGTCACGCCTGGTGGCTGGCCGAGCTACTACATCGAGGAGATGACAGGCCATAGCCAGTGCCAGCAGGCCGCGCTGACCAGCCTGATCATCGAGGGCGTGTTCGAGCGCTGGCCGATGCTGAAGATGGTGATGATCGAGGCCGGCTTCGCCTGGGCGCCGTCGTTGGCCTGGCGGTTGGACAAGCACTGGAAGACGCTGCGCAGTGAGACGCCGCACCTGAAGCGCCTGCCGAGCGCGTATATGCGCGAGCGGGTGTGGTGGACGACGCAGCCGATGGAGGAGCCCGAGCCGCGCGCCCACCTGCTGGACACCATCGAATGGCTGGGGTGGGACCGGTTGATCTTCGCCACCGACTATCCGCATTGGGATTTCGACGACCCCGCCCATGCGCTGCCGGTGCGCGCCACCGAGGAACAGCGCCGCGCCTTCTTCCTGGGCAATGCGCGAAACGTGTATCGCGGTTGCGGCGCCTGAGGAGCCATCGATGAGCCGACACGTCGTTGCCACCGCGCACGAGATCCCCGAGGGTGGGCGTAAGCTGGTGACCGTGCGCGGGCGGCCGATCGCCATCTTCAACCTGAAGGGCGAATATTTCGGGTTGCTCAACCGCTGTCCGCATCAGGGCGGGCCGATGTGCGAGGGGCTGATCACCGGGCTGCGCGAGGCGCCGATGCCGGGGAATTACGTCTATTCCCGCGCCGGCGAAATCCTGCGCTGCCCGTGGCATGGCTGGGAATTCGATATCAGGACCGGCCAGAGCTACTGCGACCCGGAACGGATCAGGACCCGCTTCTATCCGGTGGAAGTGGCGACCGGGCAGACTGTGGTGGAAGGGCCGTACGTGGCCGAAACCATTCCGGTGTCGGTCGAGGAGCAGTACCTCGTCGTCGAGATGTGACGCCGGTGCTTGACGCCGGATCGGCCGGCGGCGACTGATCGCCGGGCGTCGTTATCGGAGCGGCGCGGCCGGGAGTTCATTGCGTGTCACTCGCCTATCGCCCCGACGTGGACGGATTGCGCGCGGTCGCGATCGTGCCAGTGGTGCTGTTCCATGCCTTTCCCGCCCTGGTGCCCGGCGGGTTCGTGGGCGTGGACGTGTTCTTCGTCGTGTCGGGCTACCTGATCGGCGGCATCGTGTTCGCACAGGTGGCGGCGGGGCGGTTCTCGCTGCTGGATTTCTGGGCGCGGCGGGCGTGCCGGTTGCTGCCGGCGCTGCTGCCGGTGCTGGGCTTCGTGCTGGTGGCGGGGTGGGTGCTGCTGCTGCCGGACGAGTGGCGGCTGTTGGGCCGGCATGTGCGGGCGGGGGCGACATACCTGTCCAACTTCACCCTGGCGCGGGAGGGCGGGTATTTCGCGGTGGCGGCCGAGGCCAAGCCGCTGCTGCATTTGTGGTCGCTGGCGATCGAGGAGCAGTTCTACCTGGCCTTCCCGCTGCTGGTGCTGGGGTTGGCGCGGCGGCCGGGTTGGGCGATGCCGGTGCTGGTGGGGTTGCTGGCGGCGTCGTTCGGGTATGGGGTGTTCGACCTGCTGCGCAACCCGGTGGCGGCCTATTTCCTGCCGCAGTCGCGGGTGTGGGAATTGCTGGCCGGTGTGCTGCTGGCGCGGACAGGGGCGGTGCGGATGCCGTTCGCCGGGCTGGCGGCGACGGCAGGGCTGGCGTCGATCGTGGCGGCGGCGATGGTGTTCGACCGCGACACGGCGTTCCCTGGCTGGCGCGCGCTGCTGCCGGTGCTGGGCACGGCGCTGGTGATCGCGGCGGGGCCTGGCGCCTGGCCGAACCGGGTGGTGCTGGGGCATCGTTGGCTGGTGGCGGTGGGGCTGGTGAGCTACCCGCTGTACCTGTGGCACTGGCCGCTGCTGTCGCTGGCCCGCATCGTGGCCGGCGGCGAGGTGGCGGCGGAGATGCGGCTGGCGCTGGTGGCGGCGGCAGGCGGGCTGGCGGTGGCGACCTATCTTCTGGTGGAGCGGCCGGTCCGGTTCGGCACCCTGCCCCGCGGCCGCGTGGCGCTGGCGCTGGTGGGGCTGTGTGCCGGGGCAGCGCTGGGGGGCCAGGCGGTGCAGTGGGGCGTCGTGCCGGCCTTTGCGAGCCGGTTCGGCGTGGATCGGGTGTCCGCGGCGGCCGGGGAGTGGGATTATCCCGGCGGGATGGAGCGGCAGAGCGTGGGCGGGCGGGTGCTGTTCCGCCAGGCCGGCGCGGGCGGCGCGGTGCTGTTCCTGGGCGACAGCAACATCGAGCAGTATGCGCCGCGGATGGTGGCGCTGCTGCGCGCGGCACCGGCGGCGACCCGCACGGCATTGTTCCTGACCGGCGGTGGCTGCCCGCCGATCCCGGCCGTGCGCGATCCGAAGCTGCCGGGCTGCGCCAGCCTGTTCACCGCCGCCGATGTCGCGATCGCATCGCACGGCGTGGAGACGGTGGTGATCGGCGCGCAGTGGTGGGGGTATTTCAGCTCGTCACGCTATCACGCCGGGGATGCGGTGCTGACCGAGGCCGCCGGGCGGGACGCGGCGCTGCGCTCGCTGGGCGAGACGATCCGGCATCTGGCGCAGAACGGGCGGCGGGTGGTGCTGGTGCTGAACATCCCTTGGGGGATGGAGTTGGACCCGCGCCAAGCGGTAACCCGGGGATGGCTCACCTTTGGAACGCGCCGCAACGTGCTGCCGCGGGCACGGTTGGAGGCGGAGTACGGCGCGATTTCCCGCGCGATCGCGGCGACGGCGCGCGCGGCGGGGGCGGAGGTGGTCGACCCGCTCGATTTTCTGTGCGACGCCGCGTTCTGCCAGGCCATGACCGAGGATGGCGATCCGATCTACAAGGACACCGTGCACCTGCGGCCGTCTTTCGTGCGCGACGGCGTGACCTATCTGGACGAGGTGTTGCGGCTGGGGGTTTCAGCCCCCTAGATCGACCAGGACATCATCGCCCTCGACCTTTACGGCGAAGGTCTTGAGGTCTTCCTCGATCGGGGCGCCGAGGCCCTTTCCGGTGCAGACGTCGAACTGGCCGGCGTGCAGCGGGCATTCGATGGTGGTGCCCTCCAGCCAGCCATCGGTCAGCAGGGCGAAGGCGTGGGTGCAGATGTTGTCGGTGCAGTAGTACTTGCCCCCGGCGACATGGTAGACGGCCAGCGACAGGCCGTTGACCTCGACCGGAATGGCGGAGCCTTCGGCCACGTCGCCCGCCGCTGCCACCCGCACCCAGTTTTCCGCCATCCGCCGCACTCCCTCACGATTCGTGGCCGATCATGACGCATGGCTGGCTGCTTGTCGCGGGGGTGGGGTGCGCAGGTTCACGTTGGCGAAACCGGCCGGTTTCACATAGTCTGATCCGAATACCGCGCAGGAAGACGCCCATGAATATCGAGGTTCGGCCGCAACCCGCCCCCGTCGGCGCCACCAGGCTGGCGATTGCCGATTGCGACACCCATCCGGTGCTGCCGCAACTGTCCGACCTCGACCGCTGGCTGCCGCAGCGCTGGCGCGACTATGTGGCGACCTTCGGCATGTCGCAGCGCCAGGGGCACCAGAACGGGGTGAACCCCTACCCGAAGGCGCAACCCAATGCGGCGCGACGGGATGCCTGGCCGCCGGGCGGGGCGCCGGGCACCGACCTCGATTTCATGCGGGCGCAGTATTTCGAGCCGCTGAATGTGCATTTTGCGGTGATTAACCCGCTCACGCCCTCGGGCCAGGGCTTCGCCAACCCCGACCTGTCCGGCGCGATGTGCCGGGCCACCAACGAGTGGCAGGCGCATGACCTGGTGGCGCGCGAGCCCCGGTTTCGTGCCTCAATCTGTGTGCCATACGAGGATACCGACGCGTCGGTGGCGGAGATCGAGCGGTTGGCGGGGCGGCGCGAATTCTGCCAGGTGCTGATCCTGGGCCGCACCGGGGAGGGGCTGGGCACCAAGCGCTACCGGCCGATCTTCCGCGCCGCGGCGGAGGCCGGCCTGCCGGTCAGCGTGCATGCCTTCGGCTATGGCGGCGCGCCGGTGACGTCGGGCGGCTGGCCCAGCTTCTACATCGAGGAGATGACCGGCCACGCCCAGGCGGCGCAGGCGCAGGTGACCTCGATGGTGATCGAGGGGCTGTTCGAGGAATTGCCGACGCTGAAGGTTCTTATGGTCGAGGCGGGGTTTGCCTGGCTGCCGGCGCTGGCTTGGCGCTTGGACCGCGCCTGGCGGGTGCTGCGCCAGGAGACGCCGCATCTGACCATGTCGCCGAGCGAATACATCCACCGCAACATTTGGCTAACCACCCAGCCTATGGAGGAGCCGGAGCCGCGTAGCCACCTGCTGGACACGATCGGCTGGATCGGCTGGGACCGGCTGCTGTTCGCCACCGACTACCCGCACTGGGATTTCGACGATCCTGCCCAGGCGCTGCCGTTCCCGGTTGATCCGGCGGATCGGGAGCGGTTCTTCATCGGCAATGCGCGCGCGGTGTTCGGCTTCGGTTAGGGGACGACAGAAGAAAGCATGTTCTTTTTTGAAAAAAAGAACCAAAAAACTTTTATCCGTTTGATGAAGTGCCCGCAGGATAGGTCCGGACAAAGAAGATAAAAGTCTTTTTGCTTCTATTTCTACAGAAAAAGAAGAATCTTCCCCCCTGTCTGGAGCTGGCCCCCCCTGCCCGCCCGCGGTCGCGAGTTGACGGGCCGGGGCGCCGACCGGAGAATTGCGCCGGGGCCATCGGGGGCCAACCGAGGGGGAATGCGGGCTGATGTGGCTGTTCATGGCTCCGAGCGTGCTGGTGATGGCGCTCGTGTTGTTCTATCCGTTCTTCTCGGCGGTCTATTACAGCTTCTTCAACTACTACCTCGGTTCCCAGGCGGTTTCCTTCGTCGGGTTCGACAACTACACCAACCTGCTGGGCGAAGAGCGGTTCTGGCTGACCCTCGGCAACACGTTCTTCATCGTCGGCCTGTCGGTGGCGCTGCAACTGGTGATCGGGTT
>JBBQOT010000184.1:0-6325 GCA_038331165.1 Acetobacterales bacterium | reverse complement strand
AGCACCTGGCGCAGGCGTGCAGCAACCTGCAAGCCGTTCATGCCGTTCGGCAGGTTGTAGTCGGCCAGCACCAAGTCGGGGTGCACCTTGCCCGATGTCACCAGGTCCACCGCGATCAGGCCGTCGGCCGCGACCGCCGTCAGATGGCCCTCCTCGGTCAGCAACATCTCCATCAGCTCGCGCAGCTCCGGATCGTCCTCGACCACCAGGACCGCGCCGACCTGCGCCCGCGGGTTGTCCACGGTGGTGGCCGACCCGGACGGTGCCAGCGCCCGTGGCGGCGCGCTCGGTGGCAGCTGGACCTCGATGCAGAACGCCGATCCGCGGTCCAATTTGGACCGCACCCGGATCTGGTGACCGAGCAGCCCTGCGAGATGGCGGACGATCGACAGGCCCAGCCCCAGGCCGCGGCTGCGCTCGCGAGCGGTGTTGTCCAACTGGTGGTATTCCTCAAAGATCGTGTCTAGTTCGTTGACGGGCACGCCGATGCCGGTGTCCCACACCTCGATGCTCACGATGTCGCGGTGCCGGCGGCACCCCAGCAGAATCTTGCCCTGCTTGGTGTACTTCACTGCGTTGGACAGCAGGTTGCGGATCATCTGTTCCAGCAGACGCGGATCACTGCGCACCATCAGGCTGCACGGCACGACCCGCAGTTCCAGCCCCTTGGCATGGGCGAGATAAGTGAACTCGTCGTTCAGGCGTGCCAGCAGATCGCCGATGCAGAACTCGGCCTGCTCGGCGCGAACCGTGCCCGCCTCGATCTGGTTGAGGTCGAGCAACGTGTTCAGCATGCCCGACATGGCGCCCAGGGTATCGCCCAGCCGGGCGATCAGGGTCGCGGCGCGCGGGCTTTCGGCGGTCTTGGCGAGGAAGCCCTGCAACAGCGACAGCGTTTGCAGCGGCTGGCGCAGATCGTGGCTGGCGGCGGCCAGGAAGCGCGACTTGGCCATGTTGGCGAGTTCGGCCTGGCGCTTGGCCACCATCAGCGCATCGGTGATTTGCTTGCGCTCGGTCTGGTCGACAAAGGTGATGACGACGCCGCCGACGCCGCCATCCGCCGAGCGGTACGGCAGGATGCGCCGGATGAACCATTTGCCGGTATGGGTTTCAATCTCGCGTTCGATCAGCTCGCCCAGATGCAGCACGGCGGCGGCATCGGCCAGCAGCGTGGCATCGAAGGCCAACGAATTGAGGTCGGACAACGGCCGGCCGACATCGTTGGGAATCACGTTGAACAGCGCCCGGGTCGCGGGCGTGAACAGCCGGATGTTGAGCCGCGTGTCGAGGAAGATGGTGGCGACGTCGGTGCTGTAAAGCACGTTCTGCAGGTCGCTGGCGGTGGTGCGCTGGCGCTCCAGCGTTTCCTGCAGCTGGGTGTTGAGCGCGGTCAGTTCGTCGTTGAGCGACTGCAGCTCCTCCTTGGAGGTCAGCAGCTCCTCGTTGGTCGACTGAAACTCCTCGTTGACCGACAGTGCCTCCTCGTTGATTGCCCGCTGCTCCTCGGCGGAAAGTTCCAGGTTGCGGATCGCCCCCTGCAACTCGGTGCGGGTGGCCTCCAGCTCCTGCTCCAGCTCGGAGACACGCGCGCCGTCCTGCAGCGGGGCGGCGTGTTCCACCTTCTTCGACGCCTTCTGTTCGTCGATGAAGCTGACCAGCAGCAGGTCCTCGCCCTCATGCTGCACCGGCTGCACCGCGATGTTGAACGCCACCTCGCCGCTTTCGGTCGTCATGTGGCCGCCGGGAACGATCACGCGGTTGCCGGCCAGGCTGGCCTGGTGCAGCGCGCCGCGCAGCTTGGCCTGCATGTGGTGGCGTGCCATGGCCAGCAGGTCGCTGGTCGGGTCGCCCGGCGCCACGCGCAAATAGCGGTCGATCGGCCCGACGGAATACAGGCATTCATAGCGCCGGTTCACCAGCACGGCCGCCGGCGCATAGGTTTGGACCACCAGCCGCTGGCAGAAATCGGCCAGCACGGTCTGGCGCGAGCGCGGCTGGCTCGGGCCCGGCCGGGCCGGCACGCGCGCCACCTCGGCCAGGACGAAGCCCAGCTCGCCGGGGCGGGCGCGCCCGACATGGCGGTACAGCCGCTCGGATTTCGAGATCTGCTCGAACCTGCCATCCTCCAGGTTGACCGTCTCGGCATTGCCCAGCAGCAGGATGCCGCCCGGCCGCAGCGCGAAATGGAACAGCGCGAACACCTTCGCCTGCGCCTCGGGCAGCAGGTAGATCAGCATGTTGCGGCACGATACCATGTCGATGCGCGAGAACGGCGGATCGGTCAGCACGTCTTGCACCGTGAACACCACCGCGGCGCGCAGTTCGGGCGATACGCGATAGCCGTCGCGCTCCTTGATGAAGAACCGCGCCAGCCGGGCCGGCGCGACGTCCCCCTCGATCGCCTGCGCGTAGAAGCCGTCGCGCGCCGTGGCCACCGTGTCGGGGTCGATGTCGGAGGCGAAGATCTGCAGCTTGACCGGCCGCGAATCGGCTTCTATCGCCTCACGGAACAGGATTGCCAGCGAATAGGCTTCCTCGCCGGTGCTGCATCCGGTGACCCAGACCCGCAACGGCTCATCGGTCGGCTGGCGGCGCAGCAGGTCGGGGATCACGGTTTTCGCCAGCAGGTCGAACACCCTGGCATCGCGGAAGAAGCTGGTAACGTGGATCAGCAGGTCCCTGGCCAACTGTTCCTGCTCGGCACTGCTGTTGCGCAACTGGGCGATGTAGTCGTCGATGGTGGCCGGCCGCGGGACGGCCAGCGCCATGCGCCGGTCAACGCGACGTAGCACGGTGCCCGACTTGTACTGCGTGAAGTCGTTCCCGGTGCCGGCGCGCAACAGGGCGATGATCTCGGGCAGGACTTCCGGCGTCGCCTCGCGCCGCGGTGCCACCGGGGCCTGCGGCAACGCGGCCGGCTGGCGGGCATGGACCATCAGGGCGGCGGGCATATCGGCCAAGGGCAGCACGACGTCCACCGCGCCGGTAAGGATGGCGCTGCGCGGCATGCCGTCATAGCTGGCTTCCTCCGGCGCCTGGGCAATGATCAGGCCGCCCCTCTCCTGCACCGCCAGCACGCCGGCGCTGCCGTCGGTGCCGGTGCCCGACAGCACGATGCAGACCGCGCGGGTGCCGAAGGCTTCGGCCAGGGTCGGCAGCAGGTAGTCGAACGGCAGGCGCGAGCCGTGCCGTGCCGTGGGCTGCGACAGGTGCAGCATGCCGTGCTTCACCGACAGGTAGCTGCCCGGCGGGATCACATAGATGGTCTCGGGGGCAATCGGCATCTCGTCGCCCGCTTGGCGCACCGCCATCCGGGTGTGCCCAGCCAGCAGGTCGACCATCATGCTGGGATGGTTGGGGTCGAGATGCTGGATGACGATGAACGCCATGCCGGTTTTGTTCGGCATCGCCGCGAACAGCTTGCGGCACGCCTCCAGCCCACCGGCCGACGCGCCGATGCCGACGACGAGGAACTGGTCGGAAGCATGCGATGGGAGCGCACGGCGCTTTGGCATCTTGCGGCACTTTCACTTCAGTGTGGCGGCACGGCGGGCCGGCGACGAACCGGGCGGCGGCGGCAGGCACGGCGAATATGGCACGACATTCCCTATACTGGGTGTGCCACATTCGGCAGCGGGGCGCAGCCGTTCGGTTCGGATGCAGGTCGGCGTCACCCGCCGAAGCCCTGGCGCAGCCAGTCGACCACCCTCAACGGCCGGCGTCGCTTGTTACGGGCCGCCTCGCGCCGTGCATACACCTCGTGCAGCAGCACCTCGCCGCCGGCCACGCGCTGAAGCGTCATGCGCCGGTTGAAGGTTTCCGCCGAACCGGGATGGCGGCCGATGACGATGATTGCCGCGTGCGGCAGCCGCTCGGCAATCATGCGCAGCATGGCATCTGCCGCGGTCGGGTCCAGCGCGTCGGTGGCGTCGCCCAGCACGATCCAGTTCGGCCGCTCCAGCAGCAGCCGCGCGAAGGACAGGCGCTGCAACTCGCCGGCACTCATGGTCTGCGCCCAGTCTGCCACCTCGTCGAGCCGCCCGACAAGGTGGTCCAGCCCCGCCATGTCCAGGGCCTCGCGCAGCGCCACATCGGCTTCGGCGTCAGCCGTTGCGGAACTGGCCAGCGCGCTGCGCAGCGTTCCCTCGTGCACGAATGGCCGGCGCCCCACCGCGCACATCTCGGTATCGGCCGGAAGGTCCACCCGGCCATGGCCCCACGGCCAGATGCCGGCCAGCACGCGAAACAGCGCCGCGGTGGCGTCGGGGTCGCCATCGACCAGCACATGCTCGCCAGGGCCGACCTCCAGGGTGAGGTCGGACAGCATCGCCGTGCCATCGGCGGCCGCCACCCACAGCGTGTGCACGCCCAGTGCGGCGTTGGGCGCCCGGTTCAGGTTGATCGCCGTCGCCCCGGTGCGCGCCGCCTCGATGGTCACCACCCGCACCGCGTCGTCCAGCGCCAGCACCCGCTCGACCGAGGCGCGCCACTCGGCGATCCGCGGCAGGTTGTCGACCGGCCAGGACAGCGCCACGGTCACCTGCTGGAACGCCTGAGCCGATTGCATCAGCCCGCCCAGCGTGAGTACGCCCTCCATGAAACGATGGGTGCCCACCAGGATCGGCAGTACGGCGGCCAGCGTCGCATAGCCCGAGGAGAACACCACCAGCCGCGCCAGGCCCGATGACTGGTCGCGCCATGCCGGCGCCATCGTTTCAAACAGCGAGGCAAGCCGCCCGCGCTCCAGCGCCTCGGCGCGCGCCAGGGCAATCGACTCGGCGCCCTCGCGCGCCTGCACCAGGCCAAAGCGCAGGTCGGCCTCGCGGGTTTGCCGTGTGTCGGTTGCGCGCACCAGTGGCCGGCCGAGGATGAAGGCCACCACGGCGCCGGTGCCGGCGTAGAACATCGCAAGCAGCACCAGATGGCCCGGCACCCACACGCCCAGCACGCTGATCCAGCCCGACAGCGACCACAGGATGCCGACGAAGGTGGCCAGCGCCAGCGCGCCGTAGAGCAGGCTGCTGGCCAGGTCGATCGCGCCTTCGGTGGCGATGCGGATATCCTCGGCGATCCGCCCGTCGGGGTTGGCATGGTCGCCCGGTACCTGGCCGACCTGGTAGTGCCGGGCGTCATCCATCCAGTTGCTGATCACCCGCAAGGTAAGCCAACGCCGCCAGTCAAGCTGGATCTGGCGTCGCACCATCAGGTGGGCGGTGTTGGTCGCCATGGTACCGAGCACGATCAGGGCGAAGATGCCGATCTGGGCAAAGGCGCGGTCGGTCGAACGGCGTTCCAGCGCGTCGAACAGATCGGCGCTCCAGATGTTCAGTCGCACCGACAGGGCGACCTGACCGACGACAATCAGTACCAGCCCGGCCGCCAGCAGACGGGGCCGCCAGATTCCCGGTTGGATCCAATAGGGAAACGACAGGCGCAGGAAGGCACCGAAGAACGGCGCCGCCCGCTCCGCGGTGTCGGCACCGCTCATGGCGCACCGGCGGCGCGCGGTGGTGCTATCACCAACCCGGCCGCGCCGTGGCGCCGCCACAAGTCGGACCGCCGCACGTCACAGCCCGATCGCACGGCGAAATCCGGCCAGCGCCGCACCGCCGCGGGCCAGCGCCGCGGCGATCATACCGTCCAGCGTTGCCGTCTGGGCGCTCGTGCGCGGCGGCAGCAGGGCCGCCAGCCTATCCGCCACTGGCCAGGCATCGATCACCGTAAAGCTTCCGCAGGGCAGGGCGGCGATCGACTGAGCGAGGCTGATCGTGGCTTGCCGCGGCGACAGCTCGGCCAGGCGATGCGCCTCTTGCCAAGGGTCGCAGCCGAGGCGCGCGAAGGCGGACAGTACGGTCAACGCAACGCCATCCAGCTCCTCGCCAATCCGGGCAAAGAGGAACTCGTTGTAGCGGGATTGGCTGAGCGCAAAGATGTCGCTCTGCGGCATGTCAGCCCGCCAGACCATGGGCGCAGTCGGCACGGCGACGACGCCTCACGGCGTCGTGATGGCGTCGATGATCTGCACCGCGCCCTTGCGGTCGCCATTGCCCAGCGCTTGCAGCGCCGCGGTGATCCGCAGCACCAGCGGGCTGTCGCTCGGCACCGACGACTGGCCGACGACGACCGACCGGCTCAGCGCCCGGGTCTGCGCCATTTCCAGCGATTCCTGCGCCTTGCCGGTCTTGCCCTGCAGCACCGCGTCACGCGCGGCCTTCAGGTAGTCGGCCACCGGCGCCTCGGCAGCCAACCCGGGATTCGGCAGCCTCGGCGCTGTGCCGCCGCGCGTGTTCGCCGCGGTGATGTTGCTGTCGCGGGTGGATAGCGG
>JBBQOT010000183.1:0-6334 GCA_038331165.1 Acetobacterales bacterium | reverse complement strand
CGCAGCCGGCGGGTGGTCATGTTCACCCGCGCGGCCGTCACGCTGGGGTCGCGACCCAGCACCGATTCGATCAACCAGACGCAGGCGCCGCATTGCAGCCCATCGACGGCGAGGTTCAGTTCATGCAGGCCGTCGGCGGCGGTGCAAATGTGGCGTGCGAGGTCGGCACGCGGCTCGCTCGCCGGTTGCAGGCGGCGCGCCAGCGTGTCGCGCACCATGTCGCGATAGTAGCTGCCCAGGCCCAGTTCCTGGATGGTCGCGAACGCCGCACCGCAGCCGGCGCAGCAGAAGCGCTGGCCGGGCGCGGTAGCGCCGCCGCAATGGGCGCAGGTGGCTGTCTGGGCCTGCGCCGCGCCACCCTGGTCCAGCCCGGCCGGATCCTGGACCAGGGCAGCACCGCTCACGGCGCCATCACCCGGCGGGTGTGGCGGAAGCTGCGCCCTTCGGATGTGGCGACGAACAGCACGTCCCACTGGCCCTGCCCCGGCAGGACGATGTCGCTGCGGAAGTGGCCGGATGCGGTCTCGGTCATCTCCAGCACCAATGGCACGGCATCGCCGACCGGGCGGCTGGCGGTTGCCTTCAGCCTGGCACCGGGCAGCACGGCACCGCCGGGGCCAGCCAGCTTCACCTCGACACGGCCGCCGGGCAGTGCCACGTCGAGGTTCCAGCCGAGCGAAATCTGGCGCCGCGACTCCTGCTGGATGGTGCCATAGGCGTTGGAGGTGGCGAAGGAGCCTTGCACGGCCAGACCCGGCGCACTGCGATACGCCAGCACCGCCATGGTCACATTCACCGCGATGACCAAGCCGAGGGCGCCGACTATGGCGTACGGGAACAGGCGCCAACGCGAGGCAGGTTCCGAGCGGGCAGCGGCGTGCGAGGTCATGGCACTTGTCCTAGCGGGCCGGGCCCATGAACACCGAGGTGACCTCGGTGGTCTCGCCCGTAACCGTGTTGCGCAGGGTGAAGGTGAGCTTCTGCGAGCCGTCGACCGGCTTCGACGGCTGGCCATAGACCAGCACGCGATAGGTGCCGATGGAATCGCCGGGCACGTCCAGGGCCAGCGCCGCCTGGCGATGCTCGGTATCGGCGGCGATGGCCATGCCGAAGCCCGCCATGCCCGCCTCGGCCGCGCCATCGATGGCCAGCGCGAAGCTGGCGCTATCCGGCGTCTTGTTCGACACCTTCACGGCATAGGCATTGCGGATGGAACCGTCGCGCAGCTTGACGAACAGCGGCGCGCGGTCGTGCTGAACCGACAGGCCGATCTGCGAGCGCATCGCCAGCGCCGTACCCATCACCGTGGTGGCAAGCAGCAGGGCGGTGACGTAGATCAGGGTGCGCGGCCGCAGCAGATGGATCGCCTCGTGCTTGCCCGCTGACTTCGCCTCCTGCCGCGCCAGGGTGTCCCACAGGATCAGCCATTTCGGCCGGCCGGTCCTGACCATGATCTCGTTGCAGGCGTCGACGCACAGGCCGCAGTTGATGCAGCCGAGTTGCACGCCGTCGCGAATGTCGATGCCAGTCGGGCAGACGTTCACGCAGGCCTTGCAGTCGATGCAGTCGCCAAGCGCGCTCTCCGCGGTCCGCTTGCCGTGGCCACGCGGCTCACCACGCCATTTCTGGTAGGTGACGATGAAGCTCTGCTCGTCGAGCATGCTGGCCTGGAAGCGCGGCCAGGGGCACATGTAGATGCAAACTTGCTCGCGCGCCCAGCCGGCCAGCACGTAGGTGAAGACGGTGAACAGCGCCGTGAAGACGTAGACTTGCATGCTGGCGGTGCCGGTCCAGAACTGCACCGTCACCGTTGGCGCGTCGACATAGTACATGATCCAGGCGCCGCCGGTCCAGAACGCGATGCCGACCCAGACAGCGTGCTTGGCAAGTTTCCGCCAGGTCCTGTCGAAGGAATTCGGCCCCTGGTCGCGCTTCATGCGGGCATTGCGGTCGCCCTCGATCAGCCGCTCGACCCACATGAACAGGTCGGTCCACACGGTCTGCGGGCAGGCGTAGCCGCACCAGACGCGCCCGGCCAGCGAGGTGACCAGGAACAGGGCGACAGCGGCCAGGATCAGCGCGCCGGTGAGGTAGTAGATGTCCTCGGGCCAGAAGGTGATGCCGAGGATGTAAAAACGCTCGTGGGCGATGTCGAGCAGCACGGCCTGGTTCGGCCGGCCCTCACCGCGGTCCCAGCGGAGCCAGGGGGTAACGTAGTAGACGGTCAGGCACAGGATCAGGATCGCCCATTTGACGTTGCGGGCGATGCCATGGACCGCGCGCGGATAGACCCGCACGCGGTCGGCGTAGAGTTGCACCTCCGATTCCGGAATGTCGTCGCCGTTGGCGGGGGGGGGTGCCTTGCCGACCTTGCTCATGGTCGCCTGGTCCCTGCCCCGCTCCACCTATTCGCCACCGCCCAGGCCATGCACGTAGAGCGTGACCGCGCGGATCGTCGCCTCGTCCAGGCGCACGTTCCAGTTCGGCATCACGCCCTGCCGCGGGTTGACGATCTGCGCCCGCACCGCCTCGCGGCTGTCGCCGAACAGGTGCACGCCCGACCGCAGCGCCGAAGCCCCGATGTCGCGCTTGCCCTCGCCCTTGTCGCCATGGCACGCGGCGCAGTTCTCGGCGTAGACCGTTGCCCCCTTGGCAGCCCCCGCGGCGACGGGTGCGGTGGGCTTGTACAGAGTCATGACAAAGTCGGTGACCTGCTCGATCTCCTCAGGCTTGAGAATGGCATCGGCACCGAACCGCGGCATCTGCGACGTGCGCGATTCCGGGTGCGCGTTGCGGATGCCGAAGGTGACCGTCTGCTGGATGGCGTCGAGGCTGCCGCCCCAGATCCAGGCATCACCGGCCAGCACCGGGTATCCGGGTCGGCCGGCGCCGCCAGCACCGTGGCATGCCTGGCAGTTCTCGGCGAAGGTGAGGCGCCCGGCGGTCATGGCGACTGCATACAAAGCCTGGTCGTTCTTCACCTCGGCCAGCGGCACCGTTTTCAGCTTGTCCATCACGCCGGCGCGCCGGGCCGCGAGGGCGCGAACCTCGGCGGTCACGACATCGCGCTGGGAATAGCCGAGCACGCCGTGGAAATAGCCGTTGATCCATGGCACCGAGGGATAGGCGATGGCGTAGCCGATGCCCCAGACGACGGTCGCCACGAAGGTCCAGAACCACCACTTGGGCAGCGGTGTGTTCAACTCCCGCAGCCCGTCCCACTCGTGGCCGGTGGTGGTCCGGCCAGTTACTGGGTCGCGGGCCACCGGGTCGCGGACCACTGGGTCGCGTTCGCTCGCCGCATTCTTGTCGGCCATCGGCGTGCTCCTTACTTGTCGTCCTGGAAGGGGATCATGGCATCGCGCTGAAAACGCTCCTTACGGCCGGGCCAGTAGACGCTGGCGACCAGCACCAGGAAGGCGCCGCCCACGAAGGCCGCCGAATGATCCTGCAGCCAATGCACGATGGTCATGACGGTCATTCGACCCTCCTATTGGCGCAGGTTTTCGACGGCGGGATTGGTGAAGTCGACCATGGTACCGAGCACCTGGAGATAGGCCACCAACGCGTCCATCTCGGTCGCCACGCGGCTGTTGCCGGAGGCCTGCACCGCCTTGGGATAGCGCTTGGCCAGCGCCTCGGCATCGGCCTGCGGGTCGGCCTGGGCGGCGAGGTCGGCGGCGACATTGGCCATCTGTTCCTCGCTGTACGGCGTGCCGACGGCGCGGTTGGTGCGCATGTGGCGGGCCACCTTGACCGGATCGACCGCGCGGGTGGACAGGAAGGCGTAGCGCGGCATCAGGCTCTCAGGCACCATCGCCTGGGGATAGGTGAGATGGGCGTAGTGCCAGTCGTTGGAGTATTTGCCGCCGACCCGGGCAAGGTCGGGCCCGTTGCGCTTGCTGCCCCACTGGAACGGCCGGTCATACATGCTCTCGGCCGCCAGGCTGTAGTGGCCGTAGCGCTCCACCTCGTCCTTCAGCGCGCGGATCTGCTGGCTGTGGCAGGTGTAGCAACCCTCCCGCACATAGACATCGCGCCCGGCCAGTTCCAGCGGTGAGTACGGCCGCACGCCGGGCACCTTCTCCACCGTCGTTTCGATGGTGAACAGCGGCACCAGTTCGACGATGCCGCCGACCGATATCGCCAGCACGGTCAGCACCGCCAGCAGGACGGCGTTCTTCTCGATGGTTTCGTGACGAATAAACATCGTACTAGGCCCCCACAACCGCGGCGCCGCGCGCCGGTCGAAGCTCTGTGGCGGCGGAACGGACGGTCATGATCAGGTTGAACACCATGATCAGCCCGCCGGTGAGGAACAGCACGCCGCCCAGCATGCGGATCACGTAATAGGGATGCATGGCGTTCACCGACTCCACGAAGGAGTACTGCAGGAAGCCGAACTTGTCGTACGCCCGCCACATCAGCCCCTGCATGATGCCGGCCACCCACATTGAGGTGATGTAGAGCACGATGCCGAGTGTCGCGATCCAGAAGTGCCAGGCCGCCAGCTTGGCGGAATAGAGGCCAGCGCGGCGCCACAGGATCGGCACCATGTAGTAGATGGCGCCGAAGCTGATGAAGGCGACCCAGCCGAGTGCGCCGGAATGCACATGGCCGACCACCCAGTCGGTGTAGTGGGCCAGGCCGTTGACCTCCTTGATCGACATCATCGGCCCCTCGAAGGTCGACATGCCGTAGAAGCCGACGGCGGTGACCGAGAAGCGCAGGCCAGGGTCGGTGCGCAGCTTGTCCCACGCACCGGACAGGGTCATCAGCCCGTTGATCATGCCGCCCCAGCTGGGCATCCACAGGATGATCGAGAACACCATGCCCAGCGTCTGCGCCCAGTCGGGCAACGCGGTGTAGTGCAGGTGGTGCGGGCCGGCCCAGATATACATGAAGATCAACGACCAGAAATGCACCACCGACAGGCGGTACGAATAGACCGGGCGGTTCGCCTGCTTGGGAATGAAATAATACACCATGCCGAGGAAGCCCGCGGTCAGGAAGAAGCCGACCGCGTTATGGCCGTACCACCACTGCACCAGCGCGTTCTGCACCCCGGAATAGATTGAATAGCTCTTGGCCTCAAAGAACGAAACCGGCAGTGCCACGTTGTTGCCCAGGTGCAGCACGGCCACAGTGAGGATGAAGGCCAGGAAGAACCAGTTGGCCACGTAGATGTGCGGCTCCTGGCGCTTGAAGATGGTGCCCATGAAGGCGATGGCGTAGGACACCCAGACGATCGTCAGGAACAGGTCGAGATGCCACTCCGGCTCGGCGTATTCCTGGCTCTGGCTGAAGCCCATCACGTAGCTCAGCGCGGCCATCACGATGAAGAACTGGTAGCCCCAGAAGATGAAGTTGGCAAAAGTCTCACCGCCGAACAGCCGCGCGTGGCAGGTGCGCTGCACGACGTAGAACGAGGTGGCGAACAGCGCCGAGCCGCCGAACGCGAAGACCGCCGCCGAGGTGTGCACCGGGCGCAGCCGGCCGAAGGCGGTGTATTCGAAGCCGAGGTTGAAGATCGGGAATGCCAGCTGCAACGCCAGCACCACGCCGAGCAGAAAGGCCACGATCGCCCAGAACATTGCGGCGATAGTGAACTTCTTCACCACCTCCATATTGTAGTCTTCGGCCACGCGCATGGCCGCCGGGGCGGCTGCGGTATAGCCGCCGATGGCAAGGTCAGACATGGCCACCTCCGCTGATCTCAGCGGTGGCTCGCGCGGCGTCGATCCGGTCGAAGTGGCGCTTGACGATGCCGAGGTCGAACACCACCGCGAAGCCGGCCAGCGACAGGCCGAACACATACATTCCGTCGTCCAGCGCGCCAGACGCCATCACCAGACCGACCAGGCCCAGGACGAACACCAGCAGGCCGACCACAAAGTCTCCCGTTTGCTCATGCATGCGAATCGATTCCCCGTCGCAAGTGGCCGGCGACATTTCCGGCATGTTTCATTGCTGCCCGCCTTGCTGCGGCGCGGCATTGACGCAGATCAATGACCGTGGCGCCCTAGGCCGGGCTAGCACGTAAAATGTTACAGCAATTTTATCGGGCGAACCATCCGTGAGCATGTTCGACGCATTGGCAGCCTTGTGCGGCCCCGGGCAGCTGGAGCGCGGATTGTTCCTGCTGCCGGCGTTGCTGCTGGCGGGGCTGGCGGGCAGTGTGGTGCATTGCACCGCGATGTGCGGGCCGTTCGTGCTCGGCCAGGTGGCCGACGGGCTGGCGCGGATGCCGGCGGCCCAGATGTGCCAGGGCGCACGGCTGCGCGGCGCGCTATTGCTGCCGTACCATGTCGGACGGCTCTCGACCTATACCGCC
>JBBQOT010000182.1:0-6341 GCA_038331165.1 Acetobacterales bacterium | reverse complement strand
CTTCATCTCCGACCTGCACCTGGGAACGCGCGGCTGCCGCAGCGATTTCCTGATCGACTTCCTGCGCCGCACCAGCAGTGAGAAGCTGTATCTCGTCGGCGACATCATCGACGGCTGGAGCCTGCGCACATCGTGGTACTGGGACGCGGCGCATGACGAGGTGGTGGCGCTGATCCTGCGCAAGGCGCGCGACGGCACCGAGGTGACCTACATCCCTGGCAACCACGACGAGGTGCTTCGTACCTGTCCGCCAATGGGCCTGGATGTCTGCGGCATCCGCCTGCGCAGCGAGGCGGTGCACGAGACCGCCGACGGCCGCCGCCTGCTGATCCTGCACGGCGACGAGTTCGACAGCGTGGTGTGCTATGCCAAGGTGCTCGCGCTGCTGGGTGACCGGGCCTACACTGCGGCGCTGGTGGCCAACCGCTGGTTCAACGCCGCACGGCGCCGGCTGGGCTACCCGTACTGGTCGCTGTCCTCCTGGCTGAAGCGCCAGGTAAAGGGGGCGGTGAAGGCGATCGACCGGTTCGAGAACGCACTGGCCGGCGAGGCGCGGCGCCGCGGATTGGACGGCGTGGTGTGCGGCCACATCCATCATGCCGAAATGCGCATGGTCGACGGCGTTCAGTACATCAATGACGGCGACTGGGTGGAAAGCTGCACGGCGCTGGTCGAGCATCATGACGGCCGGCTGGAACTGCTCGACTGGGCGGCACTCAACCGCTTCTCGTTCGCGGCACCGCACGCAGCCGCGGTGGCCCACCCTGCCTGACCTGTCCCCTGGCGTCGGGCATCGGCCACAGGACGCGACCTACTGGCGCCGGTTGCTGGCGGTGGGGCCGTCGCCAGCCCGCATCCTCATCGTCTCCGATGCCTGGCTGCCGCAGGTCAACGGCGTGGTCCGCACGTTGCAGACCGTGGCTGGCGAATTGCGCTTGCTCGGCCACACGGTGGAGGTGGTGGGGCCCGACCGCTTCCTCACCCTGCCGTGCCCGACCTATCCCGACATCCGCCTGTCGCTGTTCCCCGCACGGCGGCTGAACCGCATCATCGAGGGTTTCGGGCCCGACGCGCTGCACATCGCCACCGAGGGCCCGCTGGGCCTGTCGGCGCGGGCCTGGGCGCGGCGGCGCGGGTGTGCCTTCACCACGGCATTCCACACGCGCTTTCCGGAATACGTGCAGGCGCGAACCGGCCTTCCGACCGGCCTGCTCTATGCGTGGTTGCGGCATTTCCACAACGCCGGCCAGGGTGTGATGGTTGCGACCGAGAGCCTGCGTGCCGAACTCGACCAACGCGGCTTCCGCGAAATCCGCGCCTGGTCGCGCGGCGTCGATCTCGACCTGTTCCGCCCCGCTTCTGCAACCGACTCGCCGGCGACCGACTGGGGCCTGCCGTGGCCGATCTTCGCCTATGTCGGCCGGGTGGCGGTGGAGAAGAAGATTTCCGCCTTTCTCGACCTCGACCTGCCGGGCTCGAAGGTCGTGGTCGGCGGCGGTCCCCAGCTGGCGGCGTTGAAACGCAGCTATCCCACGGTGCATTTCACCGGCCCGAAATACGGCTCCGAGCTGGCCGCCGCCTATGCCGGGAGCGATGTCTTCGTTTTCCCCAGCCTGACCGACACCTTCGGGCTGGTGATCCTGGAGGCACTGGCCTGCGGCACGCCGGTGGCCGGCTTCGACGTCACCGGCCCGCGCGACGTGCTGGCCGGCGCGGCCGGGCGGGTGGGCGCCGTGGGTCCCGACCTGCGGGCCGCAGCACTGGCGGCGCTGGATGCCGACCGCACCGCCTGCCGGGCGCATGCCGAGCGTTTCAGCTGGCGCGCCTGTGCCGAGACGTTTCTTTCCCACCTCGTGCCCCTGGGGGGGCACGGCCCCTGATCGGAGATACAGCGTGTCGCAGCGGATACATGCCGGATCGAACAACGAGGGGCGCAGCGCGGCGTCCGTGGCCAGCGCGGGGCTGTTCCTGCGCCGCTGGCTGGCCAACCCGATGCAGATGGGCTCGATCGTGCCGTCCTCTCCGGCATTGTGCCGGCGCGTGGTTCAACATGCCGCCTGTGGCCCCGACGACCTGGTGCTGGAACTGGGCGCGGGCACCGGGGTGATCTCGCGCGCCCTGGTCGATTCCGGCCTGTCGCCGCGCCGCCTGGTGCTGGTCGAGATCGAGCCGACCATGGCGGCGCATCTGCACAACGCACTGCCG
The DNA here is from genome assembly GCA_038331165.1 of Acetobacterales bacterium. GTDB lineage: Bacteria > Pseudomonadota > Alphaproteobacteria > Acetobacterales > Acetobacteraceae > CAMDGX01. The sequence goes on along the minus strand of JBBQOT010000182.1, from coordinate 4,136 downwards.
GGCGTGCGAGTGATCCAGGGCGATGCCCGGCACTTGCCGGCACTGCTGGGCGAGGTGGGCGGGCGGATCGGAACCGTGATCTGCGGCGTACCGCTGGTACTGCTGCCGCTGGCCGAGCAGCGCCGGTTCACCGCGGCAATCGCGGCAGTCGCGCCGGATGCCGGGTTCCTGCACTATAGCTATTGCGTCACTTCGCCGATATCGACGAGCAAGCTGGGGTTGACCGCCCAGCGCCTGGCCTGGACGCCATTGAACTTCCCGCCCGCCAGCGTCTGGAAGTACCGTCCGGTCGCAGCGCCGGGGGCGTAGCCCGCTCGCCTGGTCTGCCACCCGCGGACCACCTGTCATGAAATCGTCACGGCGTTGTCGTCGCGGCGACGCGGCCGCGGCGCTATTCGGGCTCCCACGCCCGGGCCGCCGGGCGCCGTTGTCAGCCAGGAGGCACGCCATGCAGCCCACCCCGCCCGATATCACCGCTTATGGTGACGAGCCGTTGTCGAACAATTCGGACAACCCGTTTTTCGACGATGTCGCGCGCGTGGCGCTGTCGCGCCGCGGCGTGTTGGCGGGAAGCATCGGCGCGGCCGTTGCCGGCTTCATCGGCGGCGGCGCCCATACCCCTGCCAGGGCCACGGGCAGCAAGCCGGCGATCGGCTTCCGCCCGGTGCCGGTGGCCATGGAGGACCGCATCGTGGTGCCCGAGGGCTACACCGCCCAGGTTCTGGTGCCGGCCGGCACGCCGATCAGCGGCACCATGCCCGCCTGGCGGCTGGAGAACACCGCCGCCGAGCAGGACATGCAGATCGGCGCGCATCATGACGGCATGGCGCTGTTCCCGATCAACGGCAGCAGCAGCGACGGGTTGCTTGCCATCAACCACGAATATGTCGAACCCCGGTTCCTGCATGCCGCGGCCCGCGGCCTGACGCTGAACGGCGAGCAGATGCCGTTGAAGGACGGCATGCGCCCAGCCGACGAGGTGATGAAGGAGGTGAACGCCCATGGCGTTGCCATCGTGCGCGTGGCCCGCGCGGCGGACGGGCGCTGGAACGTGGTGCCCGACCCGCGCAACCGCCGGGTGACCGCCGCGACCCCGATGCGCATCGCCGGGCCGGCGCGCGGGCATGCGCTGTTGCGCACCCGCTACAGCCCCGATGGCACGATGGTGCGCGGCACCATGTCGAACTGCGCCAATGGCGAGACGCCGTGGGGCACCTATTTGACCTGCGAGGAGAACTGGTCGGGCTATTTCCGCAACGGCGACGCGGCCGACGGCAAGCCGAAGCTGCCGCGCGAGCATGCGCGCTACGGTATCCCCACCGGCAATCCGCGCTACAACTGGGACAAGGTGGAGGGCAACCCGGATTTGTTCGCCCGCTTCAACGCCTCGACCATCGGTGCCGATGCGACGCAGGACTACCGCAACGAGCCCAACGGCTTCGGCTGGGTGGTGGAGATCGACCCGTTCGACCCCGCCAGCGTTCCGGTCAAGCGCACCGCGCTCGGTCGCTTCGCCCATGAGGGCGTGGTGTTCGGGCCGGCCCGCGAGGGCAAGCCCATCGTGGCCTATAGCGGCGACGACAGCACCTTCGAATACATCTACAAATTCGTCAGCGCCCGGCCCTATGGCCCCGCCACGGCCGGCGGCGCCTTGCTCGACGAGGGCATTCTGTATGTCGCGCGATTCAACAACGATGGCACCGGCACCTGGATGCCGCTGGTCCATGGCCAGGGGCCGCTGACCGAAGCCGGCGGGTTCCGCGACCAGGGCGATGTGCTGGTGAACACCCGCCTGGCCGCCGACGCGCTTGGGGCCACCAAGATGGATCGGCCGGAATGGGGGGCGGTCGACCCGCGCGATGGCCAGGTCTATTTCACCCTCACCAACAATGCCCGCCGCACCGACGCCCAGCTTGACGGGCCGAACCCGCGCGCGCGCAGCCAGTTCGGCCAGATCGTGCGCTGGCGCGAGGCGGGCGATGAGCACGCCGCCACCAGCTTCACCTGGGACCTGTTCGTGCTGGCCGGGCCGGCCAATGACAGCCGCGTGACCGGTGCGGCAGCCCTGGGACCCGACAACATCTTCGCCTGCCCGGACGGGCTTTGGTTCGACCCGGATGGCCGGCTATGGATTCAGACCGATATCGGCGAGGGGCAGCAACTGCGCGGGGCGCTGGCGCCGTTCGGCAACAACGCCATGCTGTGCGCCGATCCGCAGACCGGCGAAATCCGCCGGTTCCTCACCGGCCCGATCGGCCAGGAGATCACCGGCATTGCGATGACGCCGGATCAGCGGACCATGTTCGTGAACGTGCAGCACCCGGGCGCCACCACCACGCCCGAGGATTTTGCCGCCGGGCGGATCAACAGCCGCTGGCCCGATGGCGGGCCGGTGCCGCGCTCGGCCACCGTGGTGATCACGAAGAACGATGGTGGTATCATCGGCACCTGACCGCTGCGCGAGGATGGCCGTTTTGCACCCCGTGCCGCCACCAACCGGAGACCACGCCGCATGACCGAGGCCATCCTCGCCGACATCGCCCGCCGGCTCGACATCAACGGCCAGCACCGCTACGGCCTGTCCGACATCAACCAAATCCAGCACGGGCTGCAGGCTGCCTGGCTGGCCGAGCAGGCCGGCGACCCGCCCAGCCTGATTGCCGCGGCACTTATGCATGACATCGGCCACATGCTGCACACCCTCGGCGAGAACCCGGCCGAGGCGGGCATCGACGACCGGCATGAAGATGTCGGCCATGCCTATCTCGCCGAGCGGTTCGGGCCGGAGGTGAGCGAGCCGGTGCGGCTGCATGTGGCGGCCAAGCGCTACCTGTGCGGCAAGGAGGCCGACTACTTCGCCAAGCTTTCGAAGGATTCGGTACTCAGCCTGTCGCTGCAGGGCGGGCCGATGAGTGCCGAGGAGATCGCGGCGTTCGAGGGCCTGGCGTTCTGGCAGGAGGCGGTGCGGCTGCGGCGCTATGACGAGGGGGCGAAGGTGAAGGCGCTGCAAACCCCTGTGCTGGCGCATTTCCTGCCGTACGTGGAGCAGTCGCTGCGCGCCACCGGCTGATACCGGCCGGGCAAGGGGCCGGCCGATGAAGGGTTGCGGGTGGGGCGACTTCGCGTGGCGGCTTGCGGGTATCGTTCCGTATTCGGAACATTATGCGCGCGGGTTTGCCCTGCTGCTCAGGTGGGTCGAAATTTTGTCAGGGGGCGCAGGAAGGGATAGGGGCGCGGTTTGCGCTGGGGATAGAGCGGGAGCAGGGGCGGCAGGGGGGCGGGTTTTTGGCGCGCGGGTTTGGGGGGCGCCGGGGCGCGTGGCGGACGCGGGGGTGGCTGAAGGATGGCCGGAAGGTCGACGCCGAGGCGGCGGCAGAGCGGGCGCAGGGTGCGCGCGATGGATGCGACGGCTTGCGGCGGGGCGGCGGCGAGGGTGGCCAGGGTCTGCGGGTCGTTGAGGAGGAATTGCAGCTGGGATGCGTAGCCGGCGGCGTGGTGGCCGAGAGTGACGACGATCCAGGCGCGGCTTGTGGGCAGGTTGATGGGGGGCGGGCCGCCGCCCTTCGGCGCAGTGGAGCGTGGGGCGTGGGGGCGGGGCAGGCGGCCGGCGGCAAGATGGGCGAGCAGGGCGGCCAAGCGGCGCGCGACGCCGGCGACGCGGTTGTTCAGGGGGATGGCGAGGGGGCCGAGGAGCGCGAAGCGGGAGAAGATGAGGCGGCCGAGATCGGCCAGAATCAGGGCGAGCTTTGCCGCGAGTGCCGGGGCGTGGGCGCGGACCTGTGCGGGGATGGGTGGGGGGTTCATTTGTGGGTATATTATCCTGCGACGGCTTTCGCTGCAAGGATTTCTGCGGGAGCGAGCAGTCGCGCGAAGGGCAAATGGGGGCCGGCCGGAGGAGCACGCCGAGGTGCCGACTGCCCTGTCAATCCGCAGTGCAGGGCGGGATGCTCAGGCGCTGGAGTTCGGCGTCGAACACGCCCGGGGAGCATAGACCCTCGTTGGCGCGCAGAGACCGTGCGCTGGTAAGGTCGGCGCCGATGGTGAGTTTGGCGTCGGGCCATTTGGGGCCAAACCAACATAGCTGGCCCAAATACGCTACCGACTTTTTGAGTACCAAATCGTTGAAAGAAAAATAA
>JBBQOT010000181.1:0-6347 GCA_038331165.1 Acetobacterales bacterium | reverse complement strand
GCCGCCAGCCGCATCATCCGCAGTGTCTGGATCACGTTGAGGTCCAGCGTGCGGCGCCAGTCATCATCCGTGCTGTCGCCGATGCGCCGCCCACCGCCGCCGCCACCGACATTGTTCACCAGGATGTCGATGCCGCCATGGGCACGCACCGCTTCGGCCACCAGCGCTTCGGCCTGTGCCGGCTCGGTGACATCGGCCACCACGGTCGTCACCGACGCGGCCGTGCCCAGCCCGGCCTTGGCGGCGTCGAGGTCGGTGGCGCTGCGGGCCGACAGCACCAGGTGGCAGCCCTCAGCGGCAAAGCTGGCGGCGGTGGCCAGGCCGATGCCGCGGCTGGCCCCGGTGATCAGCACCACGCGGCCGGCGAGTTTCAGGTCCATGGCAATCCCCATCCGATGCGACGCGGGATAGTCCCAGATCAACGGCTGCAAAACCAGCCGGCAGCGCTTGGAGCCCGCAGCCGGCAGCGCTAGCCTCGCCATCGTGACGCACGGGAGTTCCCGCCTTGACCACACGCTGGCGCATCGGCTTCGACATCGGCGACACCCGGGTGACCGGCAGGCTTCGATCAGGCGGCAGGGCGAAATTGCTGGCGCAGCGCCTCCCCACGCAATAGCGTTCGCCCAAGGAAATGGCATTTTGGCGGATGGTTCTCACACCCGCTTCACGTTGGGCGTGGGCTGGACGCCGGGAGCCAATTCCTCGGGCAGCAGAGGTAGCGATCGACGCACATGGAATTGCTGCATCCACTGCTGCAATTGCCGTCCACGGCAAGTCCGCTATGGCCGTCGAGCCCGGCTCCGCCCTCCGTGCCAACGATTGGCGAGCACGTCTTCGCAGACACCGCCTATGCCGCAGATCGCGTGCGAGATGCCACCAGCATGGTTATCGGAATCGTGCGCAAGATGCCCGGCCAGCCCGGCTTTGCGGTCCAGCCGCGCCGCCGGGTCGTCGAGTGGTGCCGCGCGAGGTTTGGGCGAAACCGCTGCGTGACGACGGATGTCGGGGTAATCGCAAAATTAGCCAACGTTTTCCGCCATGCAGCATCAGCTATGCTGCTCATTCGACGATCAGGGTGTTCCGTATGAGCGCACTTAAATTCCAGAACGGCTCCGCATTTGCTGCGCTGAAGACCGACGGCTCGGTGGTCACCTGGGGTAACTCTCAAGGCGGCGGTGACAGCAGCGCTGTGGCATCCAGCCTCAGCAGTGGCGTGGACACGATCTATTCGGCTAGATACGCTTTTGCTGCGCTGAAGACCGACGGCTCGGTGGTCACCTGGGGCGCGCAGAACGTTGGCGGTGACAGCCTCGCGGTGGCTTCCAGGCTCCTCAGTGGCTTGGAAACGAACTATTCGAGTGTAGTCGCATTTGCTGCGCTGAAGACCGACGGCTTGGTGGTCACCTGGGGTCACCCTTCACACGGCGGTGACAGCAGCGCGGTGGCATACAGCCTCAGCAGTGGCGTGGTCGCGATCTATTCGGCTGGCACCACGGCCTTCACCTTCACGGTGACGCGCAGCGGCTATGTTGCGGGGACCAGCACCGTTGATTTCGCTGTCGCGGGCTCGGGCATTCGACCAGCCAGCGCCGCGGACTTTGTTGGCGGGAGCCTTCCCGCGGGCACGGTGACCTTCGTGCCAGGCGCGACCAGCCAAGACATCACGATCAATGTCGCGGGCGACACCGTGGTCGAAACCCACGAAACGTTCGAGGTGAGGTTGAGCCATGCGGCCGCCGATACGCAGATCGCGACCGCCACTGCGGAGGGGACGATTATTGCGGACGACACGATCATCGATCTCGCGGTGGTGAATAGCGCGAATAGCTTGCCCGTGGCAACCACACCTAACTTCTATCTAGGGCCCGTCGCGGGGATCGAGAAGGAGTTCATCCTTGTCACGTCGGACAATCTGAACGTGAGTGCGGCCGGCGACAACTGGTTTATCCACTCCGGCGGCGGGACTGACGGGCTGGCAGCGCATGGCGGGCGCAACGTGCTAGACGGCGGCACGGGTTCCAACTTCCTCACCGGCGGATCGGGCCAGGACACGTTCTTCCTCGATGCCCGCGGCGGTGGCGCCACATGGAACACCATCGTCGATTTCGGCATCGGCGACGAGGTGACGCTGTGGGGCTATGTCGCGGGGGTTTCCATCGATGGGTTCAACAAGAACAGCTGGTATGCCCGTGATGGCGTCGATCCCTTCAAGGGGATCACGGTGCATGCCAAGCTCGACGGGGTCAATTTCGGCGCCTCGGTAACGTTCGTTGGCCTCACTCTGGCCGACCGCGACAAGATGGCGGTCACCACGGGCAACGTCGGTGGGAACGACTACCTCTACATCACCCGTCTCTCCTGACACGCGGGGCGCCACGATTGGGTGTGGCGCGAGATGCTGCGATAGACGAGGCTGCCGTCATCTTTCCCGAAGTGGACGAGGGTCAGGCCAATTTGCCGGGCATGCCGCCGCCTCCGGCGATCCGCGCACCCGCGCCAGGGCAATGCTGGAGAACGGCGTGACCGATGGCTACCTCTCGCCCGCTTCCGCCGCGACAACCTACGCCAACGGCGCCGCCGCCGATGCCGCCGGCTGATCCCCCACCGCGCCACCCCACCTTCTTCAGCCTGCCCAGCCTGGCCCTCATCGCGCCGCTCTGCGTCCTCGGCGCGCTGATCGGCACCGAGCTGATCACTACCCTGGGCATCACCACCAACACCGCCCTGCTCGGCGCCTTGGCCGGCATGGGCCTGGCACGGCTGCCGTTTTCAGTGTTCGCACGCTACCGCTCGCCCCACATGCAGACCCTGGCACAGGGCGCCATCTCGGCGGCCACTTTCGGCGCCGGCAACGCGCTGTTGCTGCCGGTCGGCATTCCCTTCGTGCTCGGGCGACCAGACCTGGTGGGGCCGATGTTGCTGGGCGCGTTCCTGGCGATGCTGGTCGATGGCTGGCTGCTCTACCGCCTGTTCGACAGCCCCGCCTATCCCGCCGAGGCCGCCTGGCCGCCCGGCATGGCAACCGCCGAGGTGATACGTGCTGCGGATGAGGGCGAGCATCATGGCGCGGTGCTGCTGACCGGGCTCGTGGTGGGCGTAGTGGGGGCGGCTTACCGCGCGCCGATGGCGGCGTTCGGCGCGGCGTTCATCGGCAATCCCTGGGCCATGGGCATGTTCGCCGCCGGGCTGCTGCTGCGCGGCCATTCCGGGCTGGTGCTGGACTGGGTGATGCCAGGTGCTGACCTGATGCGCGCCTATGTGCCGCACGGGCTGATGATCGGTGCGGGGCTGGTAGCGCTGGGACAAATGGTGACGCTGCTGCACCGGCAGGCCCGGCCGGCGGGGCGCGCGTTGGGGCTCGGCAGCGTGGCCTACCTGGCGATCGCGCTGCTGCTGGCACTGGCCGGCGGGTTGTACAGCCACATGCCGCCCGGCATGCTGGTGCTGTTTGTCGCCTTTGCCGGATTCGCTGCCCTGCTGCACGGGCTGATCGTGGCGCTGGCCGCGATGCATGCCGGCTGGCTGCCTGCCTTCGGCGTAGCGTTGATTATCCTGGTGATCGGCATGCTGCTCGGCTTCCCACCGGCGGCGCTGTGCCTGCTGGTGGGGTTCTCCGCCGCCACCGGGCCTGGCGCTGGCGCCATGGGCTACAGCCTCAAGGCCGGCCACATGCTGCGTGGCGCCGGGGCCGACCCGGCATTCGAACAGGAGGGGCGGCGGCAGCAACTGCACGCGGCACTCTTCGCGTTCGCCGTGGCCGGGCTGGTGGTGTGGCTGAGCCATGGCGGCTACTTCGCCGACAACCGCGTGGCACCGGCGGCGCGGGTCTATGTGATCGTGATCCAGGCCGGCGTGTCAGCCGACGTCGCATGGCAGCTGGCGATCTGGGCCATCCCCGGCGCGCTCATCCAGTTCCTCGGCGGGCCCACGCGCCAGCTCGGCGTGCTGTTGGCCACCGGGCTGCTGCTGCTGAACCCCGCGGCCGGCTGGGCGGTGCTGCTGGGCCTGGCCGTGCGCGCCCTCTTCACCCGGATGACCAAGGGCCAGCGGCAGCCCGACATGGCGGTGTTCGCCGCCGGGATGATCGCCGGCGATGCGCTGGTCAGCCTCTACGACACCGTCAGCCGAACGATGGCTGCGAAGGAGTAGCCGGGGGCGACGAAGAATAGCCGGCCGAACAAGATACAATCGGCGGTCAGGCGAATCCGGGCGAGGTGTCGGCCGGTGGCACAGTGGCGGTCATTGACGTCGCGTGCCGAAACCACCGATAATCGCGCGGTTATCGCAACCGAGGGCATTTCGATGGCGATTTTCACCCGGAAGAACGCGGTCCCAGGGCTATGGGGCGACCGACCCGTCGGCTCTGATTGCCCCAACCGCGGGTGTTGCGAACTTCGGCATCGGCGACATCGCCGAGATCAAGGCGCTGTATGCCGGCGTGGTGGCCCCAAGCATGGCTGACGACTTCACGGCCACGACCGCCACCAAGGTCTTGTGCGGGTTGGCAAGGCTTCGACCGGAACCCTGGAAGTCAACAACGACGCCGACTGGTTCGCCGTCCAGTTGCAGGGCGCCACGATCACCGTCGACATCGCCGGGGATGCCACCGCCGAGTCCGACGAGGGCTTCACCGTCACCCTGTCCGCCCCCTCCGCCGGCGCCACCATCGGCACCGCGATGGCGACCGGTACGATCCAGAACGACGACGTTGCGATCACCTCCACCATCGCCATTGCCGGCACCGGCAACAGCAAGCCGGAGGGCACCGGCGGCAGCACCGCCTATATCTTCACCGTGACCCGCAGCGGCGACACCGCGGCCACCCAGTCGGTGCAATGGGCCGCGGCCGGGGCGACCGGCAGCGGCACCGCGCCGGCCAATGCAGCCGATTGCACCGGCGGTGTGCTGCCCGGCGGCACCCTGACCTTCGCGCCCGGCGAGACCGGCAAGACCATCACGGTCGCCATCAACGCCGACCCCCTGGCCGAACTGAACGATCGTTTCGCCGTGACCCTGTCCTCGCCCAGCCCCGGCGCCGTGCTGGGCACCGCCTCGTCCGGCGGCCTGATCCTGAACGACGACACCAACATCGCCATCGCCGCCACCACCGCCCCGCCGCTTGAAGGCGACAACGGCACCCGCAGCTATACCTACACCGTGACCCGCAGCGGCATCACCACCGGCAGCAACACGCTCGCCTGGTTCACCGAGGGCCTGGCACCCACGCCCGCCACTGCCAGCGATTTTTCCACCGGCGTGCTGCCACAGGGCGGCATGGCCTTCGCGCCGGGCGAGACCAGCAAAACAATCACCGTCGCCATCAACGGCGACACCGACATCGAACCGAACGAGACCTTCCGGGTCCGGCTCGGCACCCCCAGCAACGGCGCCTTTGTGTCCGTCGCCAGCGTCGGCTCCACCATCTTCTCGGAAGACGCCGCGCTCGCCCTGTCGCCTGCCGGCAACAGCAAGCCCGAGGGCACCGGCGGCAGCACCGCCTATGTCTTCACCGTAGTCCGCAGCGGCGGCGACGCGATCAGCCACAGTGTCGCCTGGGCAGTCGCCGGCGCGAGCGGGCCGGGCACGCTGCCGGCCACCGCCGATGATTTCGCCGGCGGCGCCTTCCCCTCCGGCACGCTGGTGATCGGCAACGGCGAGGCCAGCCGCACCATCACCGTGCCGGTGGCCGCGGATGCGGGCGGCGAGCTCAACGAGCGCTTCACGCTCACGCTGTCGTCGCCCTCGGCCGGCGCGGTGATCGCCAAGGCCAGTGCCCAGGGCGTGATCCTGAACGACGACACCAGCCTGGCCGTCGTCGCCACCTCGCCCGATCAGGCCGAGGGCAACAGCGGCAGCAAGACCTACAGCTTCGCGGTGCAGCGGTCGGGCAACTGGCGATCACAAGCACGGTGCAATGGTCGGCCGGCGGAGACTCGCCCAACCCGGTGGGTGCGGCGGATTTCTTCGGCGGCATTGCACCCTCCGGCAGCGTCAGCTTCGCCCCGGGCGAAACCAGCAGGATCATCACCGTGAACGTCGCCCCCGACACGCTGGGTGAAAACAACGAGCGCTTCGAGGTCGCCCTGGCCGGCCCATCGGCCGGCGCGGTGCTGGGCACCACGTCGGCACAGGGCGTGATCTTCGACGACGACACCATCACCAGCACCGCCGCCAACCAAACTCTGAACGGCACCGATGGCCCCGACGTGTTCCAGCTCGGCGGTGGGCTGGACACGGTGTTTGGCAAGCTGGGGCTGGATTCGTTCCGCTTCCTGCCGGCGGCCATCGGCCCGGCGGCCAGCAACGCCGCGACCTTCGAGGATTTCAGCCGGGCGGACGGGGAAAGG
>JBBQOT010000180.1:0-6389 GCA_038331165.1 Acetobacterales bacterium | reverse complement strand
GAACACGCGGGCGGGGTGGTGCATGAAGAACTCCAGCAGGCGGAACTCGGTCGGGCCCAGATGCACCGGGCGCCCGGCCCGCTGCACGCGATGGGCGGCGAGGTCGAGGGTGATGTCGTGGAAGTCCAGCCGCCCCTTGGTCGGCAGTGGGCCCGCGCGGCGCAGCAGGGCGCGGATGCGCGCCATCAGCGCCTCGATGCCGAAGGGCTTTGTGATGTAGTCGTCGGCCCCGGTATTGAGCGCGCGTACCGCATCCTGATCCTCGGTTCGGGCGGTGAGCATGATCACCGGCAATTCGCGGGTTTCGGGCCGGCGGCGGATCTGGCGGCACACTTCGATGCCGGACATTACCGGCAGCATCCAGTCGAGCAGCACCAGGTCGGGCGTGGTCTCGCCGATGCGGACCATGGCTTCCTGTCCGTCGGTGGCCTCCTCGACGCGAAACCCCTGTTTTTCGAGGTTGTAGCGCAGCATGGTGGCAATGGCGGCCTCGTCTTCGACCACCAGGATCAGGGGGGAATCGGCCATGTTCAGTTGCCCTGTGGCTTGATCATCGCGAAGGCTGAGAGGTCGCCTTTCGGCCGCGCTTCGGTCAGCGGGATGCCGGTGACGGCGTAGTAGACGGTTTCGGCGATATTGGTGGCATGGTCGCCGATGCGCTCCAGGTTCTTGGCGATGAACAGCAGATGGGTGCACGGCGTGATGTTGCGCGGGTCTTCCATCATGTAGGTGATCAGCTCGCGGAACAGCGCATTGTAGATCTCGTCGATCGCCTCGTCGCTGCGCCAGACCTGCATCGCCTTCTCGGCATCGTCGGCACTGATGGCATCGATGATGCGTTTGAGGTTCTCCTGCACCAGGCTGGCCATGTGGGCCAGGCCGGTGGCGGCGTAGCGCATGTTGAACTGCTCCAGCACCAGGCTGCGCTTGGCGACGTTGGCGGCGTAGTCGCCGATGCGTTCCAGGTCGCCGGTGGCTTTCAGCGAGGCGACGATGTGGCGCAGGTCGCCGGCGACCGGCTGGCGCAGGGCCAGCAGGCGGATCACGAACTGCTCGATCTCATGCTCGCGGGCATCGACCTTGATGTCGGATTCCATGGCCCGCGTGGCGGCCGACCGGTCGCGCTGGAGGATCGCGTTGCACGCGAGCGCCACCTGGCTCTCCACCATGCCGCCCATCTCGGTGACCAGGTCTTGCAGGCGTTTGAGGTCCTGCTGGTAGCTCTTGACGATGTGGTCGGTGGTTTCGGTCATGGCGAGGCGTCCTTCAGCTGAAGCGGCCGGTGATGTACTGCTGGGTGCGAACCTCGCGCGGGGCGGTGAACATCTGTGCCGCGGTGCCCACCTCGACCATCTCGCCGAGGTAGAAGAACGCCACGCGGTCGGCACAGCGTGCGGCCTGCTGCATGTTGTGGGTGACGATGGCGATGGTGAAGTCACGCTTCAGCTCGTCGATCAACTCCTCGACCTTCAGCGTGCTGATCGGATCGAGCGCGCTGGTCGGCTCGTCAAACAGGATCACTTCAGGGCGCACGGCGATAGAGCGGGCGATGCACAGACGCTGCTGCTGGCCGCCCGACAGGCCGCCGGCGGGCGCGTTCAGGCGGTCCTTCGCTTCGTCCCACAATGCGGCGCGTGATAGCGACCACTCGACGCGCTCGTCCATCTGCGCCTTGCTGAGCTTCTCGTGCAGTTTCACGCCGAAGGCGATATTGTCGTAGATCGACATCGGGAACGGCGTGGGCTTCTGGAACACCATGCCGATGCGGCTGCGCAGGGCGTTGAGGTCCACATTTGGTGCCACGATGTTCTGGCCGTCCATCATTGCCTCGCCAGTGGCGCGCTGGCCTGGGTAGAGGTCGTACATGCGGTTCAGGCAGCGCAGCAAAGTGGACTTGCCGCAGCCCGAGGGGCCGATCAGGCCGGTGACCTGGCGCTCGGGGAAATCGAGCTCGATGGCCTTGAGCGCGCGGTTGTCGGCGTAATAGAAATCCAGGTTGCGGATGGCGATCTTGGCGGCGCTGGCGGCGGTCTCGGGCCGGGTTTGCAGCGTGGGGCTGGCAATACCCTCATTGGCACCGCTGACGGTGGTGGTGGATTCGGTCATGGGAGGTTCCTGAATCGCTTCCTGAGGGGAGTTCTGCTAGCGGCGCTGCTGGAGAACGACGCGGGCGAGAATGTTGAGGGCGAGCACGCCTGCGGTGATCAGCATGGCGCCGACCCAGGCCAGCTGTACCCAGTCGTCGAACGCCGAGCCGGCATATTGGTAGATGGTGACGGGCAGGCTGGACATGGGTTGGGCGAGGCTGAGCGACCAGTTCAGGTTGCCGAGCGAGGTGAACAGCAGCGGCGCGGTCTCGCCAGCCACACGGGCGATGGCCAGCAATATGCCCGTCATGATGCCGTCACGGGCGGCGGGGTAGCAGACGAAGACGATCGACTTCCATTTTGGCGCGCCAAGTGCCACGGCGGCTTCCCGCAGGGCCACCGGGATGAGTTGCAGCATGTCCTCGGTCGTGCGGACCACGATTGGGATGACGATCACCGCCAGGGCGATGCAACCGGCGATGCCGGAAAATCCGCCGAACGGGGCCACCAGGATGGTGTAGACGAACAACCCGATCAGGATCGAGGGGGCGGACAGCAGCACGTCGGACACGAAGCGCACGGTATCGCCCAGTCGTGATCCGCGCGCGTATTCCGCCAGGTAAGTACCGACCATCAGGCCGATTGGCGTGCCGATTGCGGTGCCGATCGCGGTCTGGATCAGGCTGCCGACGATGGCATTCAACAGGCCGCCATTGGAGCCCGGCGGCAGCGTGATGCGGGTGAAAACGTCCAGCGACAGACCGCCGAAGCCGCGCGACAGCAGGGTGTACAGGATCGACGCGAGCAGCAGCAGGCCGATGGTGGTCGCCAGGACGCACAGGATGCGGGCAATGCGGTCGGCCCGTTTGCGGCTGCGGCCAAGGTTGGCGGCAACTGAAAGATCGCGGACCGGGCCGCCCGCGGCGAGAGTGGTGGTGCTCATGTGACTGCTCATTGCCCGTTCCTCAGCTTTTGGCGCGCGGCCGCAGCAGCATGCGCGAAATCGCCAGAACGATGAAGGAGATGACGAACAGGATGAAACCGAGCGCCAGCAGCGAGGCCAGTTTGAGGCTGCCTGCGGCACTTTCGGGAAATTCGAGGGCGACGATCGAGGCGATGGTGTTGCCCGGGCCGAACAGCGATGTGGCGATGCGGTTGGTGTTGCCGATCACGAATGTGACCGCCATCGTCTCGCCCAGGGCGCGGCCGAGCCCCAGCATGATGCCCCCCACCACCGATATGCGCGTGTAGGGAATCACGATCGAGCGCATCACCTCCCAGGTGGTGGCGCCGACGCCGTAGGCCGATTCCTTGAACACCGGCGGCACGGTCTGGAACACGTCACGCATGGTGGCGGCAATGAACGGCAGGATCATCACCGCCAGGATCAGAGCCGCGGTCAGCAACCCGGTGCCGAAGGGTGGGCCGGCGAACAGGGTTTCGAGCACCGGAATGCCGTCGAAGGTGTCGATTACCGCGGGCTGGATGGTTTGCGACATCAACGGCACGATCACATAGAAACCCCACATGCCGTAAATTATGGAGGGCACGGCGGCCAACAGCTCGATAGCAGTGCCGACTGGGCGGCGGAACCACACTGGGGCCACCTCGGTGAGGTAGAAGGCGATGCCGAAGGCCAAGGGCACCGCAATGATCAGCGCCACGATCGAGGTCATGATGGTGCCGTAGATTGACACTGCGGCGCCGAACACGTCCTGCACCGGGTCCCAGTCGGCATTGCCGAGAAAGTGGATGCCGAAGGTGCGGAATGCGGGCCAGCCGCCGATGAACAGCGAGATGATTATGGCGCCCAGCAGGATGAGCACGAACACGCCCGAGACTTTGGCGGCGATGGCGAAGATCGTATCGCCGGTGATGCGCGACGGGGATGCGGTCAATCCGGTTCGGGCGGCAGCACTTCGGGACACGGGCGCAATCCAGTTCGGCTGGGGTGCAGCGGCAGGTTCGACCACGGCACTTGGCGAAAATTCGCCTCCGGCGCGCGTGGCGACCGGAGGCGGATGCGTATTCGGCGATACAGGCGAGGCTTAGCGACCGAACTCGGAGGTCCAGACGGCGCGCACGGCGTCTTTCACCTTGGCCGGCAGGGGCACGTATTCGAGGTCGGTGGCGATCTTGTCACCGCTGGTATAGGCCCACTCAAAGAACTTCTTCACGTTCGCGGCGCGGGCGGGGTCTTTGGGGTCGCGCGGCAGCATGACGAAAGTAGCAGAGACAATTGGCCAGGACGTGGCGCCGTTGAGGTCAATCAGGTTGACCGCGAAGTTCGGATTGGCCGACCAGTCGCCCGCGTCGGCGGCGGCGGCGAAGCTCGTCAGCGAAGAGGCGACGAACTGGCCGCTACGGTTGCGCAACTGCGTGGCCGACAGCTTGTTCTGGGTCGCAAACGCGCTCTCGACATAACCGATGCCGCCGCGCACCTGACGCACGGTCGCCGCCACGCCGTCATTGCCGCGGGAGCCGTTGCCGACGATCCACTTCACGCTGGTGCCGGCGCCGACCTTTTCCTTCCACTCGGGGCTGACGGTGGAGAGGTAGGAGGTGAACACGAAGGTGGTGCCAGAGCCGTCGGCGCGGTAGGCCGGCGCGATCGCCAGGTTCGGCAGGGTGACGCCGCGGTTCAGTTCGACCAGCCGCGGGTCGTTCCATTTGGTGATCTTGCCGAGGTAGATGTCGGCCAGCATTTCACCGGTCAGCTTCATGGCGTCATCGGCCACGCCGGGGATGTTCACGATCGGCACCACGCCGCCGATGACAGTGGGGAACTGCACCAGGTTGGCGGCCTTGAGCTTGTCTTCGGCCATCGGAGCGTCAGAGGCGCCGAAATCGACCGTGCGGTTGGTGATCTGGTTTTGTCCGCCGCCCGAGCCGATGGCCTGGTAGTTCAACTCGATGCCTGTAGCGGCCTTCGCCGCCTCGCCCCATTTGGCATAGACGGGCGCGGGGAAGGAGGCGCCGGCGCCGGTGATCTGCTGGGCGGTGGCGGCGCCCGCAAGCAGCGCGAAACTGGTGATGGTGGCGCCCATCAGGGCGTTGAGGCGATTCATGATGGCTCCTGCAATCGGCTGTGGCGTTGCGGGGCGACTCCTGCCCTGGCTGTCGCGGACCCTACGCGGGGCGTGCGACACGTTGATTGCAGTTTAATGAAAGAAATATGACAGTCATCTGCCGGCGACAATACGGATGACTGGCGTATTTGTCGGCACGGATATGGGAACCAGGACCGCGCCGTTCAGATGGCGAAGGTGATTGGCTCGGCATTGGGCCGGCGCAAGCCGCTGGCGGCCGCCTGGCGCAGCAGGTCGTCGAGCGTGAGGCCAGCCAGCGCTCCCTGGGCCGTGGTTTCGAGCCGGGCCCAGAGCGGGTCGACCACTTGGGCTTGCAGCGGGCCGGTCGGGCCGTCGGCGGTCTCGGCCTCGTCGCTGCTGACCGCGGTGATGATGTCGGCCAGTCTGATGTCGCGGCGCGGCCGGCCGAGGCGATAGCCGCCGCGCGGGCCGCGCACGCTTTCCAGCAAGCCGGCGCGCGACAGGGTTTGCAACAGCGGCTCCATGCCGCGCCGTGCCAGGCCCAGGCGTTCTGCGAGGTCGGCGGCGCTGACCGTTGCCGTCCGTCCGCCGTGGAACGCCACGTCGAGTAGGATGGTGACCGCAAGCATCGCGCGGTCCTTGCGGATCAGCATGGTAGCCCCTCTCTGCGGTCTTTTCCCAGCGCCGCCATCTCCGGTCGGATTGGCCGGGCGGGTCGGATACGGGCCCGGGCCGGCGCATCGCTTACGGCAGTGGCTCGGTTGCTGGCAGCAATGGCACTAAACCACGGGCCGGCGGCGTGTAAAGCCATGATCCGCATGCTATAGCGCGGTCATGACCCGACCCGCGCTGCCGCCCGAGCCCGCCACCGCCCGCTTTCGCGGACGGATCCATGCCAGCGTGCTGGATACCATCGGGGCCACGCCGCTGGTGCGCATTCCGCGCCTGGCCGCCGCCGAGGCCCTGGTGGCCGATGTCGTGCTGAAGTTGGAGTTCTTTAATCCGCTCGGCTCGGTGAAGGACCGGATCGGGCTGGCCATGGTGGATGCCGCCGAGGAAGCCGGGCTGATCGCGCCGGACCGCTCGGTGCTGGTGGAGCCGACCTCGGGTAATACCGGCATCGCGCTGGCCTTCGTGGCCGCCGCGCGCGGCTACCGACTGATTGTGTGCATGCCCGCGGGCGCCTCGGTCGAGCGGCGCCAGATGAGGCGGCTGATGGGCACCGAGGTCGAGCTGACCCCGGCGCAGGCCG
>JBBQOT010000179.1:0-6421 GCA_038331165.1 Acetobacterales bacterium | reverse complement strand
CGCCGACGGCCGGCTCAAGGCGATGCCGTTCATCATGATCACCGCCGAGAGCAAGGTCGAGAACGTGGTCGCCGCCAAGCAGGCCGGGGTGTCGAACTACATCGTCAAGCCGTTCAATGCCGAGACGCTGCGCGAGAAGATCGAAAAGGTGCTGGCGCATGCGTGACACAACCAGCCCGACCCAGGCGATGTCTGCCGCCGCCGGCCATGCCGCGCTGACCGGGCGGCTGGCCGAAATCGCCACGCGCTGGCCAGCCGCCCAGCCGGCCATGGTGGCCGAGGTGGTGGCGTCGGTGCTGGCCAGCATGCGCGGCGACCTGACCAGCGTGGAGACGACGCTGCTCAACGAAGTCGCCGAGCTGGGTCGCACCATCGCCAATGCCCGCGCCGAAATCGCGGCGCTGGGGGTGGACGACATCACCGCCAGCCACATCCCGTCGGCCACCGACGAACTCGATG
Source organism: Acetobacterales bacterium (assembly GCA_038331165.1). GTDB lineage: Bacteria > Pseudomonadota > Alphaproteobacteria > Acetobacterales > Acetobacteraceae > CAMDGX01. Next base: position 5,962 of record JBBQOT010000179.1, on the reverse strand, counting down.
CCATCGTTGCCCATACGGCGGCGGCAACCGATTCGATCCTGGAGGTGTGCGAGATGCTCGACAACGTCGGCGCCACGCTCGACAGCGCCGGGGCGCAGGCGCTGCAGGACGCCACCACGCGGATCTATGAGGCGTGCAGCTTCCAGGACATCACCGGCCAGCGCATCACCAAGGTGGTGGCGACCTTGAAGGCGATCGACAGCAAGGTGAGCCACATCATTGCCACCTTCGACCGCCCAGGCGCCGCCGCTGCGCTGCCGCGCCCGCCGCCGCCCAAGGCCGCATTGCTGAACGGCCCACAACTGCCGGCCAGTGCGATGGACCAGAGCGATATCGACAAGCTGCTGGCCAGTTTCGACTGATGCGCCCGAGCGATCTCGCCCGGGCGCGGCTTCGCGGCACGTCACTGGTCGCCGCGCTGGTGTTGGCCGCGCTGCTGGCACCGGCGATGGCCCAGTCTGGGCCGGCGGCAACGGCCGGGGTGCGCAGCGGCGACCATGCCGGGTTCGGCCGCGTGGTGCTCGACCTCGGTCCCGGCATGCGCCCCAGCGTGACCAGCCGCGACCAGACGGTGACAGTGCGGGTGGAAGGCCCCGACGGCCCGGTAGTGCCGGCCGCCGACGCCCGTCCGCCCCGCAATGTCCAAACGCTGGCAGTGCGCGATGGCCGGCTTGAATTGACGCTTGCCCCCGGCGCGCGGCTGCGCAGCTATCGGATGGGCCAGCGCCTGGTGCTGGACATCGCCGACCCCGACACGGCTGCGCCGAAACCACCCCCGCCACCGGCCACCGCCGCCATCGCTGCGCCGGGCGCGGCACCCGTTGTGCCGACTCGCGCGCCGACTCGCGGCCGCGCCGCGCCTGACCCGACTCGCGGCCGGTCGGCCGATGCTGGCCATCGTGCCCGCGAAGACACGCCTGCACTCACCCCGGCGCCCACCCCGGTGCCCACCCCGGCGCCCACGCCGGCAATGGCGCCGGTGCCGCTGGAACCGGTGGAGGTCGCACGGCTGCCGCCGCTTGGCCTTTCCGCCACTGTTGCCCCCGGCGAGGATCGTGCTCCCGGCGTGGTTCCGGCCGCCGCCACTGCCGTCACGCTGCCGTTTGGCCCCGCTGTCGGGGCGGCGGCGCTGCGCCGAGGCGACGTGGCCCTGGTGGTGTTCGACGAGCGCCGGCCGATCGACCTCTCGGCACTGCGTGCGGACGAGGTCTTTGCCACCGCCAGCATCGCCCTGCTGCCTGGCGCCACCGTGCTGCGCCTGCCGTTGCCATCCGGCGCGCAGATTCGCCTTTCTCGTGCCGAGGCGGGCTGGACGGTCAGCGTGCTGCCGGCTGATCCACACCCGGCTGCACTGCGCCCGATCCGCGCCGAGGCGCAGGAGGGAAGGCTGCGCCTGCAAGCCGCCGCACCCGGCCAGGTGGTGGCGGTGCCCGACCCGCTTTCTGGCAGCACCCTGCTGGTCGGCACCCAGAAGGCCGAGGGGCAGGGCGTTGCCGTCGATCGCCGCAGCCCCGAATTTGCCCTGTTGTCTACCTGGCAGGGGGTGGCGCTGCTGCCGCTGACCGACGCGCTGGCGCTGCGCCCGGCGGCCGACGGCTTCCTGCTGGCCGCCGATGCCGGCCGCGCGTTGAGCCTGTCGGCCACGGCAAGCCAGACACAGGCGATGACCGAGGCCGCCACCGCCAGCCGGCGCTTCGACCTGCCGGCGTTGCCGACCGAGGCGCTGCATCGGCGCCTGCAATCCGCCCGCCTCGCTGCCGCCTCGGCGCCGCCGCAGGCCCGCACCGCCCGGCGGCGCGAGGTCGCCGAGGCGATGCTGGCGCTCGGCCTGGGCGCGGAGATGCAGGCCGTGCTTGCCGCCGCCATCGCCGAGGATGCTCGCGCCGCCGAAGATCCCGACATCGCAGCCCTGGCGGCCATCGCCGCCGTGCTGGCCGGGCGCGCCGAACAATCCGAGGGCATCGACGACGCGCGGCTGGACGGCACCGACGAGATCGCCTTCTGGCGCGCCGCCCGCGCCGCCCAGATGCAGCCCGGCGCGCCACGCCCGGCCGCGATCTTCGGCTCCGCCATGCCGCTGCTGCTGTCCTACCCCACGGCACTGCGCGATCGGCTGCTGCCGCAGGTGCTGGAAACCATGGCGATGGGCGGCGAGGCGGCCGGTGCGCGCGCCGTGCTCGAACGCCTGCCGGAGCAACCCGCCCTCGACCTCGCCCGCGCCATGGTGGCCGAGCGTGGTGGCGACGCCGCGGCGGCCCTGGTGCTGTATGACCGCATCGCCCTGGGCACCGACCGCCGCGCCCGCGCGGTGGCCGCCCGTCAGGCGGTGGAGATGCGGCTGGCCGCCGGCGCGTTGACGCCAGCCAAGGCGGCCGATGCGCTGGAGCGGCTGGTCTATGCCTGGCGCGGCGACGGCGTCGAGATCGCCACCCGGCTGCGGGTGGCCGAATTACGCGCACAATCGGGCGCCTGGCGCACGGCACTCGCCCTGTTGCGCGAAATGCGCGGCCTGTTCCCCGAGCAGGACGAGCTGGCCCGTCGCGCTCTGGCGGACACTTTTACGCGCAGCCTGTCGGCTGGTGCCCAGGAAAACCTGTCGCCGCTCGACCTCGTGGCGCTGGCCGAGGAGAACGCCGATCTGCTGCCCACCGGCCCTGCCGGGCATGAGCTCGCGCTGCGCCTGGCTGACCGGCTGATGGCGCTCGACCTGCCGTCGCGTGCCCTGCCGGCGCTGGAGCAGCTGATCGACCAGGCACCGCCCGGCATCGCGCGCGCCACGCTGGGCGCCTCGCTGGCCGCGCTGCGGCTGGAACAAGGCGGGCCGGCCGGGGCACTGGACGCGCTGTCGGCGAGTATGGTCGAGGGCGCGCTGCCGCCGGAACTGCTCGAACGGCGCACCCTGGTATTCGCCCGCGCCGCTGCCGATACCGGCGACCTGGCCACCGCCATCGCCACCCTCGCCGAGCTCGGCACCCCGCCGGCATTGGCACTGCGCGCCACCCTGCTGGAGCGCGCCCGCGACTGGCCGGCGGCCAGCGCCGCATTGTCGGCGCTGGTCCGCGCCACCCTGCCGGCGACGGGGCCGCTCGATGCCGAGCAGTCGCGCCTGGTGCTGCGGCTTGCCGCCGCCACCGCCCAGGCCGGCGACGAGCGCGCGCTGGCCGGGCTGCGCGCCACCCTGGCGCCACGGCTGGCCCAGGAACAGCTGCGCGACCTTGCCAACCTGCTCGCCGCTGCCCCGGTGCAGGGTGTGGCCGATCTCCCACGCGCGGCGCTGGAAATGCGGCTGGCCCGTTCCGCTCCTGCTGGGCTCAGGGCCATGGCACCCGCGGCGGTTGCCTCCGGCTCCCCCTGACCCCACCGCGCGACCGGCATGCGCCCTCGACACCACGCGGGGGCGATTTTCCCTTGCACCCCCCCCCCATTTTCGCCATTTTGCGCGGCCTTGGCCCCAGGGGGCGCATGCATACGGCATGCTGCCCAACAGGCCGTCTACTGGTCGACAGGGGGTTGCGAATGAACGCACTCATGCCACTGGGGATGGTCTCGGACGTACCGAGCGAAAACCAGACTATTATGATGTCCGATGCAGGGCACGGGACGGAGAAGACCGACTATTTCGTCGAGCGCGACGGGATGAAGTTCGCCGGCACGCATCTGCTGATCGACATCTGGGGGGCGGGTCGCCTGGACGATCCCGACCACATCGACGAGTCGCTGCGCGCGGCGGCGATCGCCACCGGTGCGACCATCCTGCACAGCCATTTCCATCACTTCTCGCCCAATGGCGGCGTGTCGGGCGTGGTGGTGCTGGCCGAGAGCCATATCTCGATCCACACGTGGCCGGAGCGCGATTTCGCGGCGCTGGATATCTTCGTCTGCGGCGACTGCGATCCGCACCTGGCGATTCCGCTGATCCAGGCGGCGTTCTCGCCGACGCGCATCGACCTGGACGAGAAGCGCCGCGGCCGCGTCGCCTGATCCGCCGAAGCTAATCCGCCGAAGCTGACCCAACGGGCGGCCCGGGCACACCTCCCGGGCCGTTCTGCTGACTGGAGCACATCATGGCCACCGATTCCTGGGTCAACGAGACGCTGTACACCGACTGGGGCCAGCGCTTCCTGGTGAGGCGCGAACTGGCGCGCGTGCAGAGCGCGTTCCAGGACATCATGGTGTTCGAAAGCCACAGCCATGGCCGCGTCATGCTGCTGGACGGCGTGGTGCAGATCACCGAGGCCGACGAGTTCGTCTACCAGGAGATGCTGACGCACGTGCCGTTGCTGGCGCATGGCCATGCCAGCCGCGTGCTGATCATCGGCGCGGGCGATGGCGGCGTGCTGAAGCGCGTGCTGCAGCATCGCAACGTGACAAGCGCCGTGATGGTGGAGATCGACGGCGAGGTGATCCGTCTGGCAAAGGAGCACATGCCACGCATCGGCGGTGAGGCCTGGACCGATGCGCGCGCCCAGGTGATCGTGGGCGACGGCATCGACTACGTGAAGACCGCCGCTGATGCCAGCTTCGACGCCATCATCGTCGACAGCACCGACCCGATCGGCGTGGGCGAGGTGCTGTTCACCGATGACTTCTACCGCAACGCCGCGCGCATCCTGGCCCCCGGCGGGCTGATCGTGAACCAGTGCGGCGTGCCGTTCATGCAGCCCGACGAACTGCGCGACACCAGCCTGCGCCGGCGCAGCTTTTTCCCGTTTGTTGGCGCCTATGTGGCCGCAGTGCCGACCTATGTCGGCGGCTTCATGACCCTGGGTTTCGCCGCCAAACAGCCGGGGCTCGACGCCATTCCGGTCGAGACCTTGCGCGCCCGCGCCGAGGCCGCCGGCATCCTCGGCCGCTATTGGACGCCGGAGGTCCATCATGCGGCGTTCCAGCTGCCGCCCTATATCGCGCAACAACTGCCGAAGTAGGCCCCGATACCACGCGCATCAAATAGGGACCTACAGCGTAGCAAGGCCAGGGCTTTGCCGTTGCGGCGCGAAGCCGCACCGCAGGGACCCACCAGGGGCCGAGCCCCTGGACCTCGTCTTGTCGAAAGTTATTGGGTTTCCAAAGGCCGTCGGCCGTCGCGCGAAGGCGCGCTCGGGACTTTGGTGGGTCCAGGGTAAAGCCCTGGCCTTGCCTTCCTTCACAACCGAATGATTCGGCCGATTGGCGTTACGGCACCTGTGCGAAGCTTTGCACCAGGCTGCCCGACACCAGCCGCCAGCCATCCACCAGGACGAAAAAGATCAGCTTGAACGGTAGCGAAACGACATTGGGCGGCAGCATCATCATGCCCAGGCTCATCAGCACGCTGGCCACCACCATTTCGATCACCAGGAATGGCAGGTACAGCAGGAAGCCCATCTCAAAGGCGCGCCGCAGTTCGCCCACCATGAAGGCCGGCACCAGAACCCGCCACGGGGTTGTCTCGGCCGAGGCCGGGTCGGGCAGCTTGGCCAGATCGACAAACAGCCGCACATCGTCGGGCCGCACATTCGATGCCATGAAGCCGCGAAACGGTTCGGCCGCCAGCCGCAGCCCCTCCATCTCGTCGATGCGCCCCTGGCTCATCGGTAGCAGACCTTCGGTCCAGGCCTGGTCCAGCACCGGTTGCATCACGAAATAAGTCAGGAACAGCGCCAGCCCGATCAGCACGGTGTTCGGCGGCGTGCCCGGCGCACCCAGCGCACTGCGCAGCAGCGACAGTACGATCACGATGCGGGCAAACGCGGTCACCATCACCAACAGGCTTGGTGCCAGCGCCAGCACGGTGATCAACGCGGTCAACTGCACCAGCCGCGATGTCGTGCCGGCACCACCGGCCGCGCCAAGGTCGATCGCCACCGACTGTGCCAACGCCGAGCCGGCCAGCAGCACTCCGATCAGTGCCAGTGCAAGTGCGCGCATCATGCGGGCCCGCGGGGCGACGGTTCGCGCTCAACCCAGCCCACCACCAGATCCT